>JANTFQ010000063.1 GCA_024763405.1 Calditrichaceae bacterium | reverse complement strand
CGGCCGATGCGATTCATATTCTGACGGGCAGCAGGCAACTTTAACTGTTCTATTCTATCCTTTGTCATAAATCTTCATCCAATTCACTAATCAGCCGTTTTAAATAGAGAGGGGAGCCGGCCATTGATTTTAGCACCGTCGTATCACGCAGCCGCTTTTCCATTCCGTAATCTTCCATATAACCATATCCGCCCATCGTTTGCAGCGCATCTGTTACTGCGCTGGACGATAATTCCATAGCCTGCCATTTACACATGGCTGCTTTACGAACTTCTTTAAGAGTCTCTTTAGAAATCTGCGCCCGGGAATTTAACAGCGCTTCTATGGTTTGGATATTGGCTTCCGCTCCGGCGAGCAGTCCGCGAACGGCATCGTGTTCTTTGATAAGGCTTCCACCCTGGTAACGCTGCTGTGTATAGGTTTTAGCGGAATTTAAAGCGCCGCGTGCCGTTCCCAGGGCAATGGCTGAAAGCCCCAGCCAGTTTTTAATTAGTATTATTTGTAGTATTTCTGTTGCATTGACGGCAGCTAAAATGTTATCGTCATGCAGAGGAATGTGATCGAATTGAAAATGCTCCACCTTACAGGCCCGCAGTCCGCTTCGGGGTTCGGCTGCTGTGCGCAGGATTCCCGGAGTCTGCAATGGAATTTTAAGCCAGATCCACTGTTCTTCTTTTTGTGCCAAAATAAAAAATTCTTCCGTGCCGGGCAGAAGGTAGACAAACTGTTTACCGCCGTTTAGGATCCACTTTCCATCTTCTTGGGTGAGACGGGTTTCCCATTTAATTGGATTTTCGGCTTGGAGATTTTTCAGATGTCCGGCAAAGGGAAGACCAAAAGACTCCTGCAATGCCAGTACACCGTTTCTAATTTCTGTATTCAGCAGAGCAGCGGCGTTTTCGGCAAGTCCTCGAAAATGAAAACAAGCGGCTGTCCCGGCGCAGGATTCCGCCAGATGGGCCAGCATCTGCAGAGAAAGTTCCGGGTTTTCATCCAAATCCTTTCCCCAGATTCCGTAAGTATTTTCGGAAGAGGCAAGCAGTCCCGTTTCATCAGCCTGTTCGAGTATTTTTGGAATTTTACTCAGATCGCCATCCGAGAATTCAGCGCTCATTGCCGGTTGAACTGTTTGCCTGGTGAATTTTTGCGTTAGCAGCAAAAACTCATGTGCTTCCTGTTGGGAGAGACGTTCGCTCATAGGCCTTCATTCTGTTTAATGGATTTAGAATACTAAGAAAGATACGAAGAAGCGCTGATTTTCTCAACCCGGGTTTTCCTGCTGGCAGCTTACCGATAATTATCAGTATTCAATTTCACCCGTTAAATAGGTCACTGCTTCTCCACCGATCTCTACCCGATCGTGCAGGTGTGTGCAGATTAGATCGCCTCCTCTTGCGGATAACTGCCGGGCGTTCAGGCCGGTTTTGTTCAAGCGTTTTGCCCAAAAGGGTGTTAATGTTGTATGGGCAGAGCCGGTCACCGGATCTTCGTTTATGCCGACAGACGGCGCAAAAAACCGCGAAACAAAATCAACTTCATTTCCCGGAGCCGTTGCAATTACACCGCGAACACCTGCCTCTAGAATAGTAGGAAAATCCGGACGGAGCTGTTCTATCTGTTCCTGGTTCTCAAACAGCAGCAGGTAATCGGTTTTCCCTTTGAAACAGTTTAAAGGCCTGTGGTTAAATGCCTTCTTTAATGTTTCCGGCAGCGCTACTTCGGAACATGGATCGGCGGGGAAGTTTAAAATCAGTAATCGCCCCTCTTTTTTCACCGTCAGTAAACCGCTGTTGGACTGGAAATGAATTTCCTTATCTGAATAGTTTAAATGAGTAAATAAAACATGTGCTGAAGCGAGGGTAGCATGTCCGCATAAATCCACTTCCGCTTTTGGAGTGAACCAGCGGATTCGAAAACTACCCCCCATGTTTACAAAAAAAGCCGTTTCCGATACATTATTTTCGAGGGCAATTTTCTGCATCGTTATGTCTTCAGGCCATTGTTCCAGCGGACAAACCGCCGCGGGATTACCACCGAATAATTTGTCTGTAAAGGCATCTACCTGGAATATTTTTTGTTTCATTTTATTCCTTTGCAAAAACATGAACTCTTAGTAAATTCATTTGGAACAGAAAGAATATAGAGAAAAACAAGATTGCTGACAATTTGAGTTGATTAGTTTTTAGATTTAAAGATGAAATAGTCATTTTTTTTTTATAAATTTATCATTAGAGATGAAAACAGAATAATGATTGTCTGTCTTTAAAGTGCGGTCGTATCGTTTATAAGAAAGAATAAAGCTACTTTTTGAATTATTGTCTTAAGAACCCAACCTCCCGATAAAAAGCATCGGGAACCCTCCCTGATTTCAGTGAGGGAACGGGCGGGTCAAAATCTTGACAAAGGCCACGGCTGTCTTTTGACTTTATGGACAGACTCTAATTTATATTTAACAGAAGTGAATGAAACCAAAATTGGTTCATTTTTCTTCTTACACTAAAAAAATATTGGTATAAACATTACATAAAGATTGGAAGATTCAATGGACACAAATCAGTATGTCGCCATTTTCGGAGGAGCGGCCGCCGGATCAGAAGCGGCCTTTCAGCTTAGCGAAAAAGGAATCAATGTTGTTTTATTTGAGCAAAATGCGTTACCCTACGGGAAGATTGAAAACGGACTGCCCAAATGGCATCATAAATTACGTGATCGTCAGGAGGCGTTAATCGATGAACGGCTCAATCATTCGCATATTCAGTTTGTTCCCGCTGTCCGGCTGGGGAAGGATGTGGATATTCGTGACGTCAGCGAAAACTGGGGATTTTCCGTAGTGCTGCTGGCCACCGGGGCCTGGAAAGACCGGCCGCTTCCGGTGAAGGGTATTGAAAAATTTATTGGACGTGAATTTTATTATCAAAACGCCCTCAGTGAATGGTTTAATAACAATCACGATCCCAATTTTAAAAAATATGATTATCATATCCCGGATGGTTCGATCGTGATTGGCGGTGGTCTGGCCTCTATCGATGTGGCAAAAATTACGATGATCGAACCGGTACGCAATGCCTTAAATGCAAAGGGAATCCCAATGGATGCTTTGACCCTTGAGAAAAAAGGCGTCATGCCTGTCCTGGAAGAATTGGGATTAAGTTTAGAAAAACTGGGGTTAAAAAGAAGTACGCTGTATACCCGTCACCCAATCGAAGAGATGCCGCTGACACCGCTTGGGGAGAATCCGACAGCAGAAGAACTGGAAAAAGCAGGACGTGTGCGTCGTAATCTGGCGGAGAAAGCGATGGCCCGTTTTGGCTTTACGATTTTGGGAAGCCGCAATGCGGTGGAAACCATTGTTGAAGACGGTAAGCTGACCGGGCTTGTCTTTGCCAAGGATGCCGAAACAGAAGGCGGCGAAAAAACATTCGAACGCGTGCTGGCCCCGCGCATCATTTCGGCCATTGGCAGTATACCGGAACCGATTCCCGGTTTGCCTTATGCGGGTGAAACGTACCGCGTAAAGAATTATGAAACAGGTGAACTGGAAGAACTGAAAAATGTCTTTGCCCTCGGTAATGCCGTTACCGGTCGTGGAAATATTCGTCATTCTCAAAGCCACAGCCGTACAGCAACAGGAAATATCAGTATGAATTTCATGGCGCTTGATGATTCAGGGTATGAAAAACTTTTTAATGCTGCGGCCGAATCGGGTAAACAAACCATCCAGGCCCTATTCGGAGCAATCGACGGCGGTGCCAGATGTACTTTAACAGAAATAGATGCCATCAATGCCAAAGTAGATGAATTACAGAAAAAAGCCGGCTATGAGGGGGACTATCAAAAATGGGTAGACGCCCACCGGCCGTTACGTTTGGAAGAAATGTTGGAGCATAAATAGAATGGCCGAAGACAGCCGGAATATTGTTTATTCAACCCATTCTTCTCCGGAAGAACAGCAGGTGTCTTCGCCCAAAAAAGCCACAATGGCTTCCGGCGGAACCATAAAAATTCAGCGTGAAAAAAAAGGTCGCAGGGGTAAAACAGTAACCGTTATTTATGGTCTGAGCGGAGATTTAAAAGAGTTGCAAAGAGAATTGCAAAAACATTGCGGAACGGGTGGTTCCAGTAAAAACGGATGTATCGAAATTCAGGGCGACCAGGGGAAAAAGATCAAAACATATCTTGAAGAAAAAGGGTTTAAACCCAAACTGAGCGGCGGTTATTAAAGCTGTAAGAATATTAACCTCAACTGAGAAATTCTCGAATGTCATCCTGCAAAGTGGGATATTCTATGAGATTGCTTTAAACCTTGCCGGTTTTCGCATCGATGTTTTTCTATTAGGTAAATGACAATTACAATCACTCAGATTAGGATTAAATAAAAAAGGGACGACTTTCCTAAAGCGTCCCTTTTTTTGAATGTCTGTTTTATTTTTCGATAATGAACTTATCGTCGTAATCCCGTTTACCGCGACGGATAACTTCGTAGGCTTCTTCTTTATTATAAATATGCGTGATTTCTGCAAGATGATGTTCAGTGCCGGGAATGTCCTTGTATGTTAAAAAATAATGACGCAGCCGTTCAATAAGTTTTTCCGGAACATCGGCAATATCTTCCCATTCGCTGTAAACCATATCACCCTTTAAGAAGGCAATGATTTTATCATCCGCTTCGTTGTTATCAATCATCCGGAAACCGCCGATGACAACGCCGGGAACCAGAATATTACTGGACGTAATCGGGCGTTCTGTTAAAATACAAATATCCACCGGATCGGCGTCGCCGATGATATCGCTGCGTCCGGATTTTTTATTGCAGTATTCGGCGCTGCGCGGGCCGGAATACGTTTGCGGAATAAATCCATACAGCATCGGGGGCATAGAAGAAAATTTTTGAGGGCGGTCTACTTTTAGCATACCCGACTTCTTATCCAATTCATATTTAACCGTATCGGTGGGCAGCATTTCAATATAAGCGTTAACGATTTCGGGCGCGTCTTCGCCGATTTCGACACCGTGCCAGGGATGTGCTTTAAACTGCATAGCGGCATCCAGTATTTGTTTTGTACGCATGTAATCTCCGGGTTTGATTTATTACTTTTAAGTTAATTCCGATGGCAAATATTTCCAAATATATCAATCAGCAATTGGCTTAAAAATTTGAATATGAGTATAAATGAAAGGATGAAATGGTTAAAAGGAAAACCATTTCTGTCTCCTTATAAATGGGCTCGGTATGAAATTCATAATTTTATTGCCCCGCATTTAGGAGAATCCTATATTTCCTGCGGTAACTTTAACTACAAAGGAAACAAGAATGCAAAAACGATATATCCGCTGGATTTTAGCTGTTATTATAACTCTGAGCGCCGCTGTTTATCAGCGTATGACCGGCCCAACCTATCCCAAGCGAATTTCCGCAGAACTGGGCGGACAGACTTTTAAATATAAATTACCCCGCAGTCATGGTGGAGAAGGCGATTTACTTCTGCAAACAGCGGTGCCCGATACAAGCTACCGTGGAAATGTATTTTACCGGCGGTACAAAACAGATACCGAGTGGCGTAAGATTGAAATGAGAAGAACCGAAGGTGCCTTGATAGCCGCGCTGCCGCATCAACCGCCTGCAGGGAAATTGGAATATTTTATTGAATTAACGCAGGGAAATAAAAAATACGATTTGCCCAATGGCACAACGGTGGTTGTACGTTTTAAAGGCGCAGTGCCTTCCACCGTTCTTTTTCCACATATTCTGTTTATGTTTATCGCCATGCTGCTTTCGAATATGAGCGGATTGGAAGCCTTTGCCGGGGGAGACCGTACAAAAAGATATGTGTTGCTAACTACCATTTCCCTGTTTCTCGGTGGTATGTTTCTGGGACCGGTTGTACAAAAGTTTGCCTTTGGCGCCTATTGGACCGGGATTCCATTTGGCTGGGACCTGACCGATAACAAGACACTTTTTGCCATGATTGGCTGGTTGATTGCCCTGGCGCGTGTCTGGAAGGGCAGTATTCAAAAGAACCGCTGGTGGGTTGTGGCTGCGGCGCTAATTCTTCTTATGGTTTATTCAATCCCGCACAGCACCATGGGTTCGGAACTGGATTACAGCAAGATGGAAGTGGTTACCGGTGAATGAAATTTTAAATTTTGGATGTTAGATTTTGATTTAAAAAAAGATGCGCTGAAAGCTTCGCGGTGGATTTTGGATGCGAAACGTGTTGCCGCCTTTACCGGTGCGGGTATTTCCGTAGAAAGCGGTATCCCGCCGTTTCGGGGTGAAAACGGGTTATGGAATCGCTATGATCCGTCTTTTCTCGAAATCGGATATTTTATGGCGCAGCCGGCGGAATCCTGGGCGCTGATCAAAGAAATATTTTATGATTATTTTGGCGCTGCAAAACCAAATTTTGCGCACAAGGCATTAGCCCGGATGGAAGAAGCCGGACTTCTGCATACGATTATTACACAGAATATTGATAATTTACACCAGCAAGCCGGCAGTAAAAATGTATTGGAATTTCACGGGCATTCACGAACACTTGTCTGCCTGGATTGCGGCGGTATTTATTCTGCTGTGGAAATTTCACTCAATCAACTTCCGCCGCGCTGTGAAAAATGCGGTGGAATTTTAAAACCGGAATTTATCTTTTTTGGTGAAGGCATTCCGGAACCGGCTAATTCACTTTCATTTAAGGCTGCTTCGGAAGCAGATGTGTTTGTTATCGTCGGATCGACCGGTGAAATTATGCCGGCTTCAATGATTCCCTATAAAGCGAAGGAACGCGGCGCAGTTATGATCGAAATTAATCCTGTACCGTCAAAATATACGCATACGCTAACGGATATTTTTCTACAGGGTAAAGCAGTGGAAATATTCCGGGAATTGACAAAGCAATTAAACTTAGAAAAGAGAAAATCGGATGGCTAAATTAGAGCTTATTAAAAATTTTCCAAACAGGGCATTTGCCGAGCAAGCCAAAGAGGTGCTGCTGAACAATAATATTCCCAGTGTTTTAAAATCACCCGATACGGGTATTCTCGGCACTACATCCGGTTCTCTTTTTAGTGGGGTTAATTTATACGTGGAAGAAAAAAATTATAACCGGGCAACCGAATTACTGAATGCTCTGTTTAATGGCATTTAAAGAATCGTATTAGGAATAAACTGACGTTTTAACGGTACCCCTACGTCCGCTCGACTTCCCATTTTTCCCGTAATTCAATTTCCCTGTCCCTGCGGTATTCAGTCGCCAATTGCCTGGCTTCTTCTGCGCTTCGTTTAGCGGTTACATAAAATTTTTTAGAGCGGGGCTTTTTATCTTCCGTCCAGGTCGCTTGGTAATAACGCACTTTCCGTCCATTGGTTATGGTATTTACCTCGTGTACGCCCACAATACCGCTGGCATTATTTTTCGGCGCTTTTTTATAAAAAGGACGCTGGCTGAGTTTGCGCATATCTTTTTTATTGAGATCTGCAACCATCTGTTCGTGGTCCCGATAAATACGGGCGCTTTCCAATGCTTTCTGCTTGTTTCCATACTGCCGGTCACTGAACAGTTTAGACGTATACACACCGCCGTTTCCGTAAATACGGACATACCAGCCATGTGTATTTCTGGAATCAATACGGCTGATTCCTTTCATCGCTTTGTTTTTCATTTGATTCTCACTGTGGGATGTTGATAAAACAGTAAAATGTAAACAATTTTTTTGGAGGTGTCCACTAATATTTAATTTTTCATAAAAACAAAAATCCCGTCCGGAAGGTGCCGGACGGGATTAAAGATTCTGACAATAGAATGGATCAAACATCCAATCCCGCTTTAAAACCGCTGTGAATCGCTTCATATATTTTAGCGGGTTTTTCAGCATCGCCTGCAATCAATGTTCGCAGCCCGGCTTCCTGTAACTGCGGTAGCATTGTGTTGACACTTTTGGTACCGGTCGCGATAACCAATAGATCTATTGCGGTAATCATACCCACGTGTCCATCCTTTGTAAAATGGATATGAGAGCCGTCTATTTTTTCTACCCTGGTTTCGGTGAGGATTGTAACCGGGAGAGAAGCCATCCGATTCATAAGCAGCTTGCGACTGATCATTTCCATATCGCCCGCAACCTGAGGTAAGATTTCGATCAGAACCGTCTCTATCTTTCGTTCGGCAATAAATTCGGCCGCTTCCACACCAATCAGGCCGCCGCCGATGACCACGGCTTTTTTTACATCCTGCCAGTTCCCGAAGGAATAAATATCAAAGCCGGTACGGTAATCCGTTGTCTCCAGGCCGGCAAAAGGGAAGATATTAGGGATTGCACCGGAAGCAAGAATGACGGAATCCGGTTTCATTTGTTGTACTTTTTCTGCGGTAAGTTCGGAATTCAGATGTACCGAAACCGAACTTTGACCGAGATGATGAAGTAAATCCTCGTGTAAAATTTTCATGCCTTTTTTCGCGGGTGCTAAGAAGGAAAGCGCAAACTGGCCGCCGAGATGATCTTCTTTTTCGTATAAATCAACCTTGTGGCCACGAGCCTCTGCGGTTAGGGCCGCTTTAATTCCAGCCGGCCCGCCGCCGATGACGATAACCTTTTGCGGATTTTCAGAAGGCATAAGATGCTGCTCGTTTTCCTCGCCTACTTCTGGATTTACTACGCATTTTAGGCCGTTTAAAGCTTTTACATTTAACAAACAGCCCTGTAGACAGTAACCGCAGCGAACAACGGAATCATCCTGGCCGGACAGCATTTTATTGGGTAAATCAGGGTCCGCCACAAGCGGCCGTCCCATGCCGATAAAATCAGCTGAATTACTTTCGGCCAACTGCCGGATTTCGCTTGGGTCTCCATTACGCCCGGTCACGATAACCGGAATGGAAACGCTTTGTTTAATGCGCTGTGCCGCTTTCACATTTTGCTGCTCCGGAAGCGCAAAGAATTGGTAGTACACAGGGGGTGAATCACAGGCAGAGCCGTTTACGACGTGGATTGCATTTATTCCATTTTCTTCGAGCATTTTTGACAGGACAAGCGCATCCTCAATGGTGGTTCCGCCTTCAGAAAATTCAATACCACTAATGCGGGCTGTTACCGGGAAATCCGTTCCGATTTTTTTACGGACGGCTTTAACAAGGGTTTCCGGAAAACGCAACCTGTCGGCCCATTTGTCCTGCCGTTTATTGGTAAGCGGAGAAAAAAACTGGTGTGCCAGGTAACCCAGACCAAACTGAATTTCCACGGCGTCAAATCCTGCCTGTACCGCGCGCCAGGCGGCGTCGGCGAATTGACCGATGGTCTGTTCAATTTCTTCGGGCGTCATTTCTTTCGGCGCAACACCATGCACCGGGCAGGGAACAACGGAGGGCGCCATCAGCATTTTCCCCGCTAGCTTTGGATTTGCCGCCCGCCCGGCGTGATTGATGTGCGCGCATATTTTCGCTCCCTTTTCATGGACGGCATCGGTAAGCGCCAAAAGACCGGGGATGAGCCCATCCTCATGAATACCGATTTGCGTTGGCAATTCCTTTCCGGATGGGTGGATAAAAAACGGCTCGCAGATGAGCATGGCTGCGCCGCCCTCCGCCCGGCGTTGATAGTAGCGGATATGATGCCCGGTTACTTCTCCTTTTAAGGTACCGTATCCGGTTTTAACAGGGGCCATAATAAATTTATTTTTCAGATTCAGGGTTCCGATTGCTTGTTGTGTGTCTAACATATTACCCTCATATTTATGATAGAAATTCAGAAAGTTAAACCTTTGCAAAAGAATAGTGTATCAAATTCAAGACAATGCTCTATTATTTATAAGTTCCTCTTAAGAGCCCCTAAAGGGTTTTAAGAATTACTTTGA
>JANTFQ010000062.1 GCA_024763405.1 Calditrichaceae bacterium | reverse complement strand
CTTTTAATGAAGATGATTCACTACTCTATGCAATCAACAACTGGTATCCTTTTGTTGAAGATAAAGATAATGCGGATTCTACCTTAATATTTACGGCTGTTTCCGGTAAAAAAGTATCGGCAGCATTGAAAGCGCAGAGCTATCTTTTTAATACACAACCAAACTGGTATGGTACGGATACGCTTCTGCTAACCGTCAGTGACGGCGAGTTTTCGGATAGCGCCTGGTTTCATATTATTGTGAATCCGGTTAACGATGCGCCTGTGATTTCGGAACTGCCGCAGGAAATTTCCATGCATAACGATACAACCATCACGCTGCAAATGTACGATTATGTACAGGACGTGGATACGCCGGATTCATTGCTGATTTGGTCTTTTACTGCTGACGAAGATTCTTTGCAGGTTTCCTATGAGCAGAGCAGCGGACAGCTTAGCCTCACGGCCCCGGGGTATTCTGGAGGAACAGTGCAGTTGATTTGCACGGTTACCGACGATAGTGCTGCTACGGTCAGCGATACGATTTCCGTAGAAGTAATTGATCCCACCGGCATAGAAGATTATCTGGCGGAACAGCTTCCCGATGCTTATAAACTGAATCAGAATTATCCGAACCCGTTTAACCCAACAACCGCTATCAGCTATCAGTTGTCGGCAGTCAGCGAAGTGCAGTTAATTATTTATAATGTGCTGGGACAAAAAGTGGCGACACTGGTAGATGAAAAACAGGCAGCCGGGTATTACAAGGTACGCTGGAATGCTTCAACCTTTGCCAACGGCGTCTACTTCTATCAAATTCACGCCGGGAAATTTGTACAGGTACGCAAGATGATTTTGATGAAATAAAGAAAATTTATAAGAACAAAAAAGGGATGCCAGAGCGCATCCCTTTTTTTGGGAATAAATCAATAGGGTCAATGAATACCTGCCGACTTTGAATGTTTTCCCTGGATTTTCAATTCAACGGGGAAAGGTTTGTCGCAGTTTGCTTAACAGGCTATCGTCTTTACTGCTTATTCCCAGGTTTTGATTTTGTGCAGAGTAAAAATTATACAAAATTAAACTATCCTGCCGCTGAAAAAGAAGCAGATTTTGGTTTGCCGATCGATTGTTCTTTAAAATATATGGTTTCCAGAATAAGGCGATAAAGAGCAAAGAAAAGGCGAATGCGGCGGCGGTACGAAAACGGATATGTAAAACATTCCCGAAAAATGCAAATACGGGTTTTCTTTGTTTTATTACCGGTGGATTTAACTGTGCAAGCAGGCGTTGCTTAATTAAAGAAGGCGCTTCGGGAATGGGCTCTTCTGCAAACGACTGGACAAGCTGCCGGTGCAATTTATAGAAAGAGGCGCATTCCGTACAAACGAGGAGATGCTGTTTTGCTCCGGAGAGTAGAGAATCGTTTTGGTTTAATTCTAAAATATCGGCCTGTACCTGTTTACAGGTGATGGTTTGCGGTGTCATAATATTCTCCTAAATATCCTGAAAAGCGCTAAGCCGGCTGCCAATTTCTTTTAATAAATAGTGTAAACGGGATTTCACCGTTCCTGTTGGACAATGCATAACATCACCAATTTCCGTTACAGAAAAATTGTGCCTGTAGCGTAAAATAAAAGTAGCGCGCTTCGCTTCATCCATCGTATCGATAAGCCTGTCAACACTTTCTCTGAACAATTTTCGGTCCAGTTTAGATTCCATATTGATTTCTTCGAGAGGCATATCCTTTACATCATCCGAATCAATCGGATCGGGCGGATTAACCAGCCGTGATTTTTTTCGGACCTGATTGAGGTACAAATGATAGGCGATAGTATAAAACCAGGTAGAAAAGGAATAGCGCTCGTCAAAAAGATGTGCCTTGTGAATTAATTTCAAAAACAGGTCCTGTAATAAATCCTGAGCCTGGCAAGAGTTTCCGCTCATCCGCAAAAAATAATGGAACAGTTTTCCACTGTATCGCTGATACAATTCTTCAAAGGCTTTATCTTCTTTTTGGGCAACCTGTTTTACCAGCACTGCATCAGAAAGTTTTTTATAGTTTATCATATCAACCCAGGCGCAGAGTCGTTTTTTGATTTAATTCCGGAGCTTCGCATTAAAAGAGCCTATTTAAACTTTTTGTTGATTTCTTCCAGTGCTTCTGTAAAGTTCGAAGATTCCGCTATTTTTGTTGCGAATGAAATCCACTTTTCAGCTTTTTGTTTCTGCCCGCTCATCTTATAATGTTCCGCCAACAGTATCATTCCCGGAAGATAGTTTCGCTCAATTCGGGCCGATAAATTTTTCCCGATTTTGGATTCACTATACGGATCAAAAAAGAGATAATCGAGCATAAAATTATTTTCCAGATTGCGTTTTAAACGGGCCAGGTTATCATACCGGCTTGGTGAGTAGCGGTAGGCAAGGCCGGTTAAATAGAGATCACTGCTAAATGGTTTGCTATGCTGTCCGTATACAGTTAGGGCAAAAAACACGGGCGTGTTTGTATATTTTTTTGAAAGTTGTTTTACGGTTTCCTGGATAAAGGCCGAACGAAAAGCGCTGTCTTTTCCATTAGCCACTTTTGTTGCAACGGTTTTAATGGCCTTATATTCCATTTTAGGGTAAGTTATTTTAAGAGTGTTGTTAAAATATTTTTCAGTGGTTAAAAGAGATATATTTAAAACAGTTATATCCCGCCGTATATTCTTTACCTGCTGCAAAACCCAGATCGGATAGGTGTCGTTGTCACCATTGGTTATCAGTATGGCATTGGGTTCCAGAGACATCAATACATTATAATTGTAATAATAAAGCCACGGTTCAATATCCCTGCTGTCATACAATTTCCGGCAAAATTTTCTTAGATTTTTTACATCACCGGTTAGCGTGTAATAGCTTAAAAATGCGTAATACGTATCGGGACGGTCGGGATCAATATTGTAGGTTTCTCTGGCCGGTGCAATATCTTCCACATTACATTTGGTCCAGTATTTTAAAAGATGATATTCGTAGCTTTTGGGAATGACCTTACCCATATCCCGAACAATTTTATCCAGTTTTTTCTGCCGGTCTTTGTTATTCACTTCTTCAAAGCGTGCGTAGCGATTCGCGTTATAATAATTGTACCAGGCGTTTTTGTTTAAAGGATTCTTTTCAATTTCCTTTTTCCACAGGGCTGCCTGGGTCTGGTACCATGTGTTGGGATAAATTTCATAAACAATACGCGGTACATTTTGCGGTTTTTCCGATTTTGCATTGGATTCTGCGGACTGGCAGGAGGATAATAGAATAAAACTAAACAGGATGACGAATTTGATAAAATAGTTTTTCATAAGATTTACCCTTTGTGTAATTAATGACTTTTTCCTTAATACACTTTAATCGGGAAAGAAGTTCATTGGACTGTTAAAAAGCATTCCGCAAATAGATGTACCATTTTAAATTATGGCCTGTGGAATAGATTCTGATAAATTGCAGTTTTGAAGTAATATATCTTAATAACTTAAAGGGAATTTCAAAATGCAACGTAAAATTACCGCTATTTTGTTTATTACCATTATTTCCGCATCTGTTTTTGTAATTGCCAGTTCAGGCGGCAAAACAGGAAGAACCAATTTAAGCGATACACCCGGCTGTACCTGTCACGGCTCGAGTCCGTCGACAAATGTCCAGGTTTTTATTGAAGGGCCGGATACCGTGGAAATAAACAGCACAACCTTGTATAAAGTTAAAATCAGCGGGGGACCTGCTTCGGCCGCCGGAACGAATATTGCTGTTTCAGAAGGCGCTTTGGCGCCTGTTTCCGGAACACTGCAATTGCTCTCCGGAGAATTAACACACACCGCTCCGGTATCATTTGCCGGAAATACGGAAGTTGTTTTTGAATTTGAATACACCGCTACGGCGTCCACAGGACAAATTACGCTGGCCGCAAACGGGAACAGTGTTAATTTAAATGGCAGCACATCCGGGGATCAGTGGAATTTTGCTGCGGATAAAATGATTCAGGTGGAATCCCCCGATGCAATCACGGATCGTCTGCAAAGACAGCCTTCCTCATTTGTTCTGAACCAGAATTATCCCAATCCATTTAACCCGACAACAACTATCCGTTATCAGTTGTCAGTTAACAGCAATGTTCAGGTACGTGTTTATAATGCTCTGGGACAAAAAGTACGCGCCCTTGTGGATGCCGAACAAGGCGCCGGGAAATATCAGATAGATTTTAATGCCGGTAATCTGCCCAGCGGGACTTATTTTTATACCTTGCGCGCAGGTTCCGAAATCGCAACCCGTCGCATGATTCTTAATAAGTAAATGAAAGAATAATAATGAAGTTTTTATTGGTAGTTCTTTTTATTTTATTCACCTCCTGCAGCGCTCCGTCGGAAAATAAATCCAAATATGATCCGCCTTCGGACCATACGGTAAGCAAGGAAGGGGCAAAGCATAAACCGGGCTTAAAAAACCCGCTCGACAATTGTGTCAGTTGCCACGGCTCGGATTTACGCGGAGGGGAAGTAGGCGTGTCTTGTTACGAATGCCACGGTAAAAAATGGTAGTCTTTTCTGAATCTATAAAAAGGCACTTTTATTGGACCCTGTTTTTCCAATTTTTAGGGTGCCGTTTTTCGTGAAAGACGGCGAACAGGATAACCCTGTTTTTATCAAAGGAATAGAATACACTATACGGGAATCTATGAAGCAGGTATCTTCGAAATTCTTTATACACTTTGGGAAATGCTTCCGGATTGTGTGAAATAGACTGAATTGCGCTGTCAAGGCTTGAAAGAAAACGTTTCCCCAATCCACTCACCTTTTTCTCGTACCAGGCTACTGCATCTGAAATATCGTTTTCGGCACAGGAGCGGACGATAATTTCATACTTCATAGCCCGGATTCGATTTTCTTTTTAACTTCAGGCCAGGAATTGCCATCATCCGGATTTTTATTATACTCAATCTGCCTGGTATCAAGTTCTTTTTTCTGTTTTTCAGTAACAGAAAGCGCTTCTTCTGATAAAACGATACTATCCCAGATATCTTCTATAAGTGAAATCTTTTCAGAGACACTTAACCTTTTTATATGTGATAAAATATTCGGATTTAATAAATCAGGAACAGCCATTTTTATCTCCTTTTTAAAAATATAAATTCTGCGCAATCAGAATTCAAATAATAAAAAAACTTACTACCGATTATGTGAGAGAAACAAATAGTAAACTTTTTTTTTATTCTCCTTTGAAAACAGTCCTGTTACGAGTGCCACGGTAAAAAATGGTAACTGTCTGAATTAGTTGATTTTTTCTGCCGGCTCCGCTAATTTTAAACATTCTACCGGATTATGCAGAGGAAACCGTTATTCTCGGAAATTCAGAATAAAATAGAAAAGATCAAAAATGGATAAAACCCTTCAGGATAATTTAAGCGCGCTTTTTGAACGCTGGGCCGAAGAGCCGGTAAAGCGCATCGAGAAAATGGCCGCTCACGGTTCCGACCGCCGCTACTTCCGAATATTTGGAAAAACGAAAACAGCCATTGGTGTTTTTAATCCGGATATAAAAGAAAACATCGCCTTTCTCAGTTTTTCGAAACATTTTGATGGGGTGCTGCTTCCTGTGCCGCAGATTTACGCCCAGGAATTGGACAAGGATATTTATCTCGAAGAAGATTTAGGCGATACCACTCTCTATTCTTTTTTAAGCGCCGAACGCGAACAAAACGGTTTCTCCAAAAAAATTATTGAACTGTATGAAAAAGTAATCGACCAGTTGGTGCGTTTTCAGGTAACGGCAAATAAAGGGCTGGACTATTCGGTCTGTTACCCGCGTCCCAGTTTTGACCGCCAGTCTATGATGTGGGATTTAAATTATTTTAAATACTATTTTTTAAAACTGGCAAAAATTCCGTTTAACGAACAGGAACTGGAAGATGACTTCCGGAAATTCTGTGATTTCCTGCTTTCCGCCGAACGCGATTATTTTTTATACCGCGATTTTCAGTCCCGTAATGTGATGATTGTAAACGGGGAACCGTACTTCATCGACTACCAGGGCGGGCGCAAAGGCGCGCTGCAGTACGACTTGGCTTCGCTTTTATACGATGCCAAAGCGGATATTCCCCAGGAAATCCGGAATCGCCTGCAGGAACGCTATCTCGATAAACTTTCGGAATTGCAGCCGGTAAACCGGGAAACCTTTTTGCAGTTTTACCACGGCTATGTGTTTATCCGCATTATGCAGGCCCTCGGCGCGTACGGTTTCCGCGGCTTTTATGAACGCAAAGAGCATTTCTTAAAAAGTGTGCCGTATGCCATTCAAAATCTGGAAGGACTGCTGCATCACGCGGAATTGCCATTGGAACTGCCGGCCCTGACCAAGGTCTGGAACGGCCTGGTACGCTCTACCTTTTTAAGGCAGTTCGGCGACGCACAACTCAGAACGACGGTGCGCATCCAGAGCTTTTCCTATCGGCGCGGTATTCCCGTAGATGAAAAAGGTCACGGCGGCGGCTTTGTCTTCGATTGCCGTCTGCTGCCCAATCCGGGACGTTACGAGCAGTACAAACAACTCACCGGAAATGATGAAGAGGTGATTCGATTCCTGGATAAAGAGCAGGAAGTGAGCGACTTTCTGGAGCACGTGAAAAGTATCATTGCCCAGATGGTGCGCAACTATCAAAAGCGAAATTTTACCGATGTGATGGCGGCGTTCGGCTGTACCGGGGGACGGCACCGCTCCGTTTATTGCGCCAACCAACTGGCTGCCTGGTTAAAAGAGAATTTTGAGGTGGATGTGGAACTGCGTCACCGTGAGCAGGAACTGAATAATCCGCAGGCCGGTTGAGATGAAAGCGATGATTCTGGCGGCCGGGCTGGGCACCCGCCTGCGGCCGTTGACCGACCATAAACCGAAAGCGCTGGTAGAAATTAATGGAATTTCGCTGCTGGAAATTTTAATCCGTCGCTTAAAACAAAATGGCATCCGTGAAATTATCATAAATACGCACCACTTTGCCGATCAGATAATTACCTTTGTTGAGCAAAAAAATCGCTTTGATATTCGCATTGAAATTTCAAAAGAAGAAGAACTGCTCGATACGGGCGGAGGCCTAAAAAAAGCAGCCTGGTTCTTTGACGACAATCAGCCCTTTTTACTGCACAATGCGGATGTACTCACAAATCTAAATTACGCGGCGATGCTGAAAGCGCACCAGCAGAAATCAGCCCTGGCCACGCTTGCCGTGCGTAGCCGGAAAACGTCCCGCTATTTTTTATTTGATCAGAACCGGCGTCTCTGCGGCTGGGAATCGCTGAAAGACAATCAAAAAAAAATTACCGTTGCAAACGAACCGCTAAAACGCTATTCTTTTATGGGTATCCATATCATTTCCCCGGAAATATTTAATCATCTCTCCAAAGACGGTCCCTTCTCCATTGTTCAGGCTTATCTTAATTTATCCGCAGAAGGACAGCATATTTACGGTTTTCCTTCCGATGCTTATAAATGGATCGATGCCGGCCGTAAAGAACATTTGCTGCAAGCCGCAGATGAATTTAAGGATTTTTTCTGACCAAATGTGGAGGATATTTAGTAATTGAAAATTCTCTGAAGAAAACTGTATCATATCCAAAGAATACGATTGAATAATCAATAATCAAAAGAGAATGACCAATATCCATTTTTGGCGGATTTGTATTTTATACTTCCTTCTTGCTTGACAATCCGTGATATTTCTTCTAAATTAACCAATGTTAATATAATATAACATTTGTTTGGTTCAGTAAAGCCATGAAAGAAATGTGGAAAAAATTTGATGAAGTAGAACTGACCCACAGCAGCGTGCATCATTTGATGGCCATGCATGAATTGTTAAAGAAAAACGGTTATGTGCGCGGTGTGGATATTGCCAAGCATCTAAAAATCAGCCGATCCAGCGTTTCCATTACTTTGCGGAAATTAATAGCCCGCGGCTATGTGGTAGAAGACGAAAATAAGTTCTACTTATTTACCGAACATGGCGAAGAAATAATCAACAGTGTTCTTTCCAAACGCAATATTATCCGTATTTTTTTCGAAAAAGCACTCCACCTCGATGCAGAAACCGCCGAATCCGAAGCCTGTAAAATTGAACATTTACTGGGAGAAAGTACCGGGCAGAAGCTGATGAGTTTTATGGGGTATTATTTATCGGATCGAAAAAGCGTAAAAGAATTCCAGCGGGAATACGAAACATTTCGTTACGAGTGTCAGGATACATTAAATTGTGACATATGTGAGGCAAACTGCTATTTCCAAACCTCTTCTTCCAGCGAAAAAGCGTAAGAATTTTTCCGGTATTGTATTAAGTGAAAAATAAAAACCAACCCCTTCCCCAATTTGATCTAACCCTCCGATTAACAGCGTTATGGGCGTTAAGCGAAGCCGGTCTTGCAGGTGTATTGCATGCATTCCGTGTGCCTTTTACCGGTCTGGTTATCGGCAGTGTCGCTGTATTATTCATTTCGCTGATTCATATTTTTGAACAAAAGAAAGGCACTCTTTTAAAAGCGGCCATTATGGTAATGATCGTAAAAGCGGCGGTTAGCCCACACACGCCGGTAAATGCTTATTTTGCCGTTTCTTTTCAGGCATTAACCGGAATCTTCTTATTCCGGATAATAAAAAATACCGCACTGGCAGTTTTCTTGTTGGCGCTATTTGCCATGCTCGAAGCGGCATTGCAGAAGTTGTTGATTCTGACCCTGGTATTCGGCCAAACCCTGTGGGAGTCCATCAATATATTTGGACATTTTGTGCTGCGCCAGTTGTTTTTATCCAACGGCGCGATTGATTCACTCGATTTCAGTTTGATATTAATTTTGGTTTACACGGGGATTCATATACTAGCCGGCATTTATACCGGACTCAAAACGCCGAAAATAGCTGCCCGTTTACAAAACGCAATAAAAGAAGCGGCCGTTAAACCGACGCTGAAAGCAGATAGTTATCTGCATGAAGCTCCGAAGGGGAAAAGAAACCGCTGGCAAAAAAAGATCACCCTTTTTTTATTATTTGCCGCTTCCCTGACTATTTTTATCGGTTCTTACTTATTCACTTTTTTTGAAAAAAGCCAGGGCGCTGCTGCACTCATTATGCTTGTACGTTCTATTCTCATTATGATTGTCTGGTATTTTTTGATTTCACCACTAACGATGCGTTTACTGCACCGCTATTTAAAGAAAAAACAAAATTCCTATTCCCTCGAAATCCAGAATATTTTAAACATTTTCCCCATACTAAAAGCAGTTGTCCGCCAAAGCTGGGCAGACTCTTCCTCTCACCATAAATTCCGGCGGCTGTCCCGGTTTGTTGAAATTGTTATGGTTACTATCCTAACGATAGACTTTTTAAAGATACCCGAAAAGATTTAAAAAGAAGCTTTAACCTAATCTGAGCGATTGTTGAATTTGCGATTGAATAAACCCAATGGATTCCCCCGAGTACTCGGAGGGAATGACTCACACACCCAATAGGTTAAATATGTCATTCCCGCGAAGGCAGCCTGCCCGGCTTTCGACGGGGGAATCTATTTACCCAAAGGCAAGCCTGCATGAACGAATCGCTTAGATTAGGTTTAATTTAAATACTATAGACTTCTAATTAAGAATAAGCTTGAATAGAAAGAAGTTTATGAAAAAATTCTTCCTCTCAATATCAAATATTTCACATCTGTCCTAAATAAGGAACACAAACTGTTTACTAATTCAATCATAGCGTGTCCCTCCTATTAAGGGGGGGTATTTTTTTCAATTGGCAAATTATTGAATAATACAGATTTTACAACCCCCTTGCCCCCTTTTCTAAGGGGGGATTAGGCTCAACCATTTATCCACAATAT
>JANTFQ010000061.1 GCA_024763405.1 Calditrichaceae bacterium | reverse complement strand
GAACCTTTCTTCACGACGAAGGCTCAGGGGGAAGGTACCGGGTTAGGATTGGCTACGGTTTATGGAATCGTTAAACAGAATAAGGGTCTGATTAATGTGTACAGTGAACCGGGAGAAGGGACCAGCTTTAAACTCTATTTTCCGCTGTATGAAGCCTCGCCGGAAGTTAAAGAAACCGAAGAAAAGATAGAGCTGCCCGGCGGCAATGGTGAACTCATCTTACTGGTAGAAGATGAAACAGCAATTCTGGAATTGACCCGGGATATGATCGAAGGTATCGGTTACACGGTTATAGCGACCACTTCGCCGGAGAAGGCGCTTATTCTTGCGGCTGAGCAAAAGAACGAAATTGTATTATTAATGAGCGATGTGGTCATGCCGAGTATGAATGGTAAACAATTAGCCGAACAATTACATAAAATAAATGCGGAAATGAAGGTACTGTTTATGTCCGGCTATACTTCGGAAGTAATCGCCAACCGCGGTGTGCTGGACGAAGGTGTCAATTTTATCAATAAACCATTTTCGCTGGCACAATTAGCCACTAAATTAGATGAAATACTCGGGAAATAAGCTTATCTCTGTCCGGATAAAGAAACCCAAATCCCGCGATGAAACGCTTTACCGCATCAGCAATTTCGTCAGTCTGCTCAATGTTGGTTAAAATTTCAGGAGAATTCGGCCGTAACGCTTTTTCGGAACTGTTCGAGCGCCGCCTCTTTTTTACTGACATCTTTTCCACCTGCCGTGGCCAGATGCGGACGTCCCCCGCCTCCACCGCCGGCGGTCTTTGCTACTTCCCGTACCAGGTTCCCGGCATTAAAGCGGCCGGATTTTACCAGGTCATCGGCAACAAAACAGACAAATCCCAGCTTACCCTCATTTTCGGTACAAAGCAATCCCAACGTGTTTTCACTTTTCTGACGGATTTCATCGGCCAAATCTTTTAGCTGGTCAATGCTGCTGCCGGGAAATTCTTTAATAATGACCCGAACCGTCCCGATTGTTTCGGCTCCGGCAATAATATCCGCGGCGCCGGCCTGCATCTGGGCGGCCTGCAATTTTTGCATTTCCTTATCCAGCTCTTTTTTATCCGCCAATAGCTGGCCGATTTTAGGATTAATCTCATTCTCCGGACTGTTCAAAAGCCGCCCCAGTTCCTGCCGGGCAGCGCGTAATTCCTGCACATACGCAATCGCCGCAGAACCGGTTATGGCCTCGATACGCCGGACGCCGGAGGCGATTCCCGATTCACTGAGAATGATAAATAAACCGATTTCACCGGTACTGTTTACATGGGTGCCGCCGCAGAGTTCGTGACTGAAATCCGCAATTTTTACCGTACGTACGACGTCACCGTATTTTTCACCAAAAAGTGCCATAGCGCCGTTCTTTTGAGCATCGGCAAATTTTTCCTGTTTAATTTCCAGCGGATTGTTTAACTGGATCTGTTCATTCACAATGCGTTCGATGGCCAGTAAATCTTCTTCTGCAATTTTCTCGGAATGGTTAAAGTCGAAGCGCAATCGTCCCGGTTCCACGAGAGAGCCGGCCTGGTGCACATGGCTGCCAATAACCGTATGCAGGGCGGCATGCAGCAGGTGCGTGGCCGTATGATTTTTTACGGTTTCCCTGCGCAGTGATACATGCACCCTGGCTTCCGCTACATCCGAAGTGGGGCTGAAAGCGTCGATAAATTTACAGATATGAATAAAAACATCTCCATCTTTTTGCGTATCCACAACTTCCAAATTAAAACCTTCTCCCGAAATAGTGCCCTGGTCACCTACCTGGCCGCCGGATTCGGCGTAGAATGGCGTTTCTTTCAGAACCACATTAATTGCGTCATCTAAAATCTGGTAGCGCACGATTTTGGTTTTCTGTTCTAAACGGCTATAGCCGGTAAATTTAGTCTGAGCGGATTCATTTAGAACAATCCATTCGGCGTCGTCTGCCGTTTTTGCGGCAAATTTGGAATGCGCCCGGGCCCGCTCGCGCTGCGCTTCCATTTCTTTTTCAAATCCGTCCGTGTCGAGCGTTAGTCCGTTTTCTTCGCCCAGAACACGGGTTAAATCGACCGGGAACCCGTAAGTGTCGTATAGTTTAAAAACCTGTTTGCCGGGAATGCGCGTCTGCTTATTGGTCTGTAATTCTTCTTTTATAGAGTCGAAGATTTCCAGCCCGCGGTCAAGTGTGCGGTTAAAATGTTCCTCTTCTTTGCGGATAACCGCCGTCACGTGGTCGACCCGCTCTACAAGTTCAGGATAGGCGCTGCCCATCAGTTCCACGACCTTGGGTACTAATTTATAAATAAACGGTTTCTGCAGACCCAGTTTTCGTCCGTAGCGCGCGGCACGGCGCAGAATCCGGCGCATCACGTAGCCGCGTCCCTCATTGGAAGGCAGTCCGCCATCGGTAATGGAAAAGGTCAGCATACGCACATGATCGGCGATGACCCGAAAAGCCACCTGCTCGGTAGAAGTGGCGTAATCCTGTCCGGCAGTCTTGCCGATAAAGTGAATCAGCGGCATAAAAATATCGGTATCGTAATTGGATTTCTGGTTTTGCAGCACCGCGACAATGCGTTCGAATCCGGCGCCGGTATCCACATGTGTTTGCGGAAGGGAATGCAGTTGGCCTTCTTCATCCCGGTTGTATTGAATAAAAACCAGGTTCCACAATTCAATATAGCGGCCGCAATCACCGTTCACGCCGCAGACATGTTCTTCGCCTTTTTTATCGCAAAACTCTTCGCCAAGATCGATATGGATTTCGGAGCAGGGACCGCAGGGACCCGTGGCGCCCATTTCCCAGAAATTATCTTTTTCGGCGTAGCGCAAAATGTGGTCGCGGGCAATATCCGTTTCACTTTCCCACAGTGCGTGCGCTTCATCGTCGGTGGTAAAAACGGTAGCGTACAGTTTCTCTTTGGGCAGCTTCCAGACGTCGGTAAAGAGTTCCCAGGCCCAGGTGATGGCTTCTTTTTTATAGTAATCGCCAAACGACCAGTTGCCGAGCATTTCAAAAAAAGTGTGGTGGTAAGTATCCCGGCCCACTTCTTCCAAATCGTTGTGCTTGCCGCTCACCCGGATACATTTTTGGGAATTTACCGCGCGTGTGTAGGGGCGTTTGCCCTTTCCTAAAAAAATATCTTTAAACTGATTCATACCGGCATTTGTGAATAATAAAGTCGGATCATCCTGCGGAACGACCGGAGCGCTTCGCACCGGTGTATGGTTTTTATTTTCGAAAAATTCAATAAATTGTCTGCGGATTTCTTCTGCTGTCATGAACGGCCTTTCTATATGAAAATTGTAATTTTTTTCTGATAGTATTAAATATAAAGCAATTCTGTTTTTACAGAAAGAAAAAATGCACCTAAGTGAAAATAAAATGCGTTATAGGCTTGCTAAATGCCGTGCATCGCGGGTAAATTAGAGTTTTGAATGCGGAGAGTTGTAATTGAAACAGATTTTGTATATTGATGATAACAGCCAGGCCTGTCTTCTTTTTAAATTATTTCTAGAAAAAGAGGGCTATAAAGTGTTTACCGTGAAGGAAACTACAGCGGCCAGAAAAATTTTAAGCAGAGAAAAGATCGATTGTATTACGACCGATATCGGACTTCCTCGGGAAGATGGGATTAAATTTTACCAGTGGGTGCAGGAACAGCCGGAATATAAGGATATCTATTTTCTGTTTGTGTCCGGGCACGCAGTCGGTTTTGATCATGTCCTTTTGGAACACCGCAATAATTTTATTACCAAACCGATTTTCTTCCCCGATTTAATTGACCGGCTAAATAAAGAATTGGGTGATTCCTGAAACATTTTTTTTGATTCTATCCATAGTTTAGTAACAAGCTTTTTATTTTTTACACAATTTCTGGTTCTTTCTATAAAGGGCTCTCTTCGGCTTTCGGCCTTGTGATGACAACGTTCGTAGTACAGGAAGAAACAATTTCAAAATCTGCAATCTGTACTCGTTAATCTTCAATCGAAAATCAATTCAGGATATTACTACTGCGGAAGGCCATTCTTTACCAGCCCCATTTGGGGCATGCCTTTGTATGGAATTCCGGTATACACAGACAGGTTTTCTCAGTGCATAGGTTCGAAAAATGGTTTCTTTTTTAATACG
Source organism: Calditrichaceae bacterium (assembly GCA_024763405.1). Lineage (GTDB taxonomy): Bacteria > Calditrichota > Calditrichia > Calditrichales > Calditrichaceae > JANTFQ01. Next base: position 5,816 of record JANTFQ010000061.1, on the reverse strand, counting down.
ATCACTTCGGTCTTGTGATGACAACGTTCGTAGTACAGGAAGAAACAATTTCAAAATCTGCAATCTGTACTCGTTAATCTTCAATCGAAAATCAATTCCAAATTTAAAATCTATTTAGTGGGCTAATTTGCGTTTTCAGCGCATTGGCGGATGATATCCCAGGAGAATCCCTTTTGCTGCAGGTAGGCATATATTTTTTGTGCTTCCGGCTTCGCTGAAGTGGAAGCCTTTTTTGCATAAAGAATACGCGCGTTTTTTAACTGTTCTGCTTCCGGATAGGACGGCCCCAGTAGCTCGTCGATATCTTCCCGGGCTGCTCCTTTTTGCAGCAATTTTTTATAAATTAGCAGGGGACCGTTTCGTTTAAATCGAATTTCGTCTGAAATATATTGCCGGATAAAGGCGCGGTCGTCAAGATAGTTTTTCGTTTTTAACTGGCTTATTGCCAGGGCAATAATATCTTTTTCAAATGTTTTGGCGCGTAGTTTTCGGACGAGCTCTGCTTCGAGGTGAGCGCGCCGGGCCAGGTAGCGGTAGGCCTGGGCCAGGCATTGAATGAGCGTTTCATAATTCTGAATTTCCTGAAGCTCGCTGTCCGCGTAGTCCCGCCCCTTTTGAATGTTAAAATGTACCAGGGTATCTTCGCTGACCCCGAATAAATAAACATCATCGCTGTACAGGCTGAATCGTTTTTTGTTTTTCTTTTGAACTTCAATTTTAGTGACAATCATCTAAGAGGCCAATTAATTATCCAAACCGGAAATTAGAATAAAAGGATTTTTTAAGCAACCAAAAATGGAAAGTTATGAAAAATCAGGCGGGTGTTTGGCAAAATAGGGTTTCATGGGCAGGTCTTCCTGCAGCACATGGTTTATCAGCCAGTCGTGTAAGAGTTCTGAAATATGTTTTGTTTCTCCTTCTGGTCCCGCCGTATTTACAGACGTAATAATTTCATCAAGTTCTTTGACCAGATTCTGGTGAATTTTCCGATGTTCGTTTAATTTTGGGTAGCGGATTCGGAGCTGCAGGTGTTCTTCCCGTTCAAAGTGCTCAATGGTGTATTTTTTAAGTTTTAAAAGGGTGCGTAAAATCGGTTCTTTGTTTTCAGGATGCTCTAAATCTATTTCCATGGTGTTAAGAAGCGTAATGAGGTATTGATGATCCTTGTCTACTCTCTCATTAGCAACACTCATTGAGTCACGCCACTCTATGGCCATATTTCCTCCTCTTAAATTGAAAAGATTTTCGGATAAATAGCAGAAAACTTTAAGGGCAGTAAAGTTTGGTTCAATAGTTAATAAGTGTGTCCGGCTAAGTCCATAGAAAGTGAAATCCCGGCCCGATAGGATGTCGTAAGCTGAATGTCATTCAGTCTCCTGTAAATGGGAAGTTGACCGTTAAGTTTCACGCTGAGCGGCGGGAAGTTTATATTTATTCCATGAATGAGATAAATCCAATTTCCTCCGGTATTGGATACTTCTAACGATCCCAGCCGATCGATGGCGGTATTGCGATAGCGCAGTTGCAAGCTGAAATTGAAAAGTGATTTCGTACTGTAGACGCCGCCGAGATTTAACAGAAATTCATTACCAAAATGATAGCCCAAACCGGAGGCGGTGTTTTTATAGCGATTGTTGGTGCCGTTTATCCGGTAGGTACTACCTACAAACCAGCTGAACCGAATAGGCAGATATCCCTGGGAAAAGGAAGTCCAAAATACGCCATCCCACGAACCGCTGCCTGGCTGTAAATCTGCTGAAAATGGAACGCTGCCATTTTTAATATCCGAGGCTCCGGTGGGAAATTTTAATCCGATTCCAGTTGCCCAGCGTCTTTGCTTAATAATACTTGGGTTTAGAATAGAATATATTAAAAACAGTGCTGCATCACCTGCACCGCTCACCACCGTTGTAGTGTTTGATCCGTTCAGTTTTCTGGTTTGGCGCAGGTAAGTAAATAACCCCGTTAAAGAAATCCGGCTGTTATAACCATACGAAATATCCAGAAGTACAGATTGACTCAGTCGGCTCCGCAAACCTTTAATTTCGTTCGACCCGGCAATGACATCATCCAGAACATTATATTCGTATGAGAGTGTCAGGCGCCAGGTATTTGCTTCGGGTATTGAAAGGTCCAGGCTGCCTGCAATGGGCGTACCTGCTGAGCAGCAGGCCTGTGCAGATACGGTGCCGGGAAGCAGAATAAGGATGAACCAGAAGGGCAGTAATATATTTCTCATATATCCATTTCTCACCATTATATAATTCATTTTCAACTGAAAAATGCGCATATGCAAAATCTGATGCTTCACAAAAGATTCACAACCCGATGGAATTTTAATAATTTATATCGATTTCCGGAGAGATAACTTCATTTCTATAAAAGACATGAGCGGAAAATGATTAAAAAATGTACATCTTTGTGTCTATTTTTAATACAGAATGAATATAATTGCAGGTAACCTTATATCGGTAAAATTAATGTAACAAACATATTAATAGATAGTTATGATAAATTGAAACTTTTTGGCATAACAATTGTATAAGAATAACACGAGTTAGGTCGTTGGTTGAGAGGGTCCCAGCAATTCATATCTCTAATTAGGTTTTTACTGCCTCCTTTATCCCCCACAGAATATGAATTGCACCCTCTCTTTTTTTTTGCTAAAAAACTCCACTTATACTGTTTAACTTCTGCAAATTTATTTGTATATTATCTATTATCAAAGTTATTGATTTGGAAGAATCTGATGAAAATATATACCGGATTCGGTGATAAAGGTAGTACAAGTTTATGGGGCGGTGAAGTTGTTAAAAAGAACGATCCGCGCGTTAATGCTTATGGCGCCCTTGATGAACTGAACAGCGCTGTCGGATTATTACGATCCATCAATACCACTGCTGAAATAGACACGGTTTTAAAAATTCGGCAGAATGAAATTTTTAACCTGTCTTCCGAAATTGCTGCCTCTGCAAAAAAACAGGAAATCGAATTACCAAATAAAATAACCCATAAGCATATCCAAACACTCGAATCCGAAATGGATTCCTGGGCCGAAGAATTGCCTCCCTTAAAAAAATTCATTTTACCGGGAGGAAGCATGGCTGCTGCTCAGGCGCAGGTTGCGCGTACTGTTTGCCGTCGTGCGGAACGGGAAATGATTGGGATAAATGATACCGGCAAGCTTCGTGCTGTTTGCTTAATATATATAAACCGTCTGAGTGACTGGTTTTTTTTATTGGCGCGAAAATGCAATCAAATAGAAGGTGCAACAGATGTCCACTGGGAAGGATTGAGTGGTAAGTAATTGCATGTTTATGTAATAAGTTACAAAAATTATTTTTTGTATTGGCAAAACTGAGAAAAGATTCCTGAAAGTTGAAATAGCTTTTTAGAATAACACGAAAAACAGGGGTAAGTTCAATCTTTTTTTAATTTGAATTCGTGCGGGGACTGGCACGGGAATTGTTTAAATAAATATGAGCTTTTTAAGAATGAATATAAATACAAAATAAATAAGCGAACAAACGGGAGATTCCTCATGGTAGAAATTCGAATGCATGGACGAGGCGGCCAGGGCGCCGTTATCGCCTGTAAAATTTTAGCGGCAGCTTTATTTATTGAAGGGAAATTTGCACAATCCTTTCCTGCCTTCGGCGTTGAACGCCGCGGTGCGCCGGTGCAGGCCTTTACCCGCATAGATGAAAAACCAATCCACTTAAGAACCGAAATTTACGAACCCGATCATCTCGTTGTTTTAGATCCTACCCTTTTACAGACGATTGATGTTACCTCCGGACTGAAAGAAGGCGGTAAAATATTGATTAACAGTCCCTTTGCAGCCGACCAGTTTGATATACCGGATCGATTTATGGTGCAAACTATCGATGCCAGTCGGATTGCAGTTGAAAATCATTTGGGTTCGAAAAGTCATCCCATTGTAAATACGGCTATTCTTGGCGCCTTTTCCCGTTTTATGGATGGTATCGTGGGAATTGATGCGATTGAACAAGCCATAAAAGATTCGGTTCCTGTGCATCCCAAAGAAAATGCCGATGCTGCCCGTGCCGCTTTTGACCAGTTCAAAATGTAAATCATTTTAAAGGAGCAATATATGTCTGACCTTATAGATTTAAAAAATGACCAGACGCTGATGGCTATGTCTACCGGAGATATGAGCTGGAATAAGACTGGTAGCTGGCGGTATATGCGTCCGCTTTACGAAAATAAAATACCCCCCTGTACGGTGGGTTGCCCGGCGCACGAAAAGATTCCCCAATATTTTGCCCTGGTGAAAGAAAAAAAATACAAAGAGGCCTGGGAAACGATTTTGCCGGATAATCCCATGCCCGGAGTAACCGGCCGGGTCTGTTATCATCCCTGCGAAAATGTCTGTAACCGCGGGGAATACGATGAAACGATAGCCATTCACAATATGGAGCGCTTTGTAGCAGACCAGAATTTAGAGAATCATATTCCCGAACATCTGCTTAGCAAAGAAAAAAGGGAAGAGAAAGTTGCCATTATTGGTTCCGGTCCTGCCGGTCTTTCAGCGGCCTACCAATTAGTTCGGCAGGGTTTTAAAGTAACTGTTTTCGAATCGGCTAACGAAGCAGGAGGTATGCTGCGTATCGGTATCCCTTCATACCGTCTCCCTCGTGAAATTCTCGATAAAGAAATTGACGATATCAAACGGCTTGGCGTTGAAATCCGCGCCGGAATTACCATAGGCAAAGATTTATCAATGAGTAATTTACAAAAGAATTTTGATGCTGTGCTCATCGCTGTTGGCGCTTATAAAAGCTGGGGCATGAGGATTCCCGGTGAAGATTTAAAGGGAATTCGCAGTGGCCTGGAGTATTTAAAACAATATAATTTGCAGGAACAGGCGGCTACCGGGAAAAATGTAGTAGTGGTGGGTGGAGGAAATACAGCCATCGATACCGCCCGTTCCGCTTTGCGTATGGGGGCCGAAAAGGTCACCATTGTGTACCGCCGTTCCCGTGCCGAAATGCCGGCTGTTCCCGAAGAAATTGAAGATGCGAAAAAAGAAGGCGTTCAATTCATCTTTTTAGCCAATCCGATAGCGTTTCATGGAAACGGTAGTTTACAGAAAGTGGAACTGATTAAAATGGAATTGGGCGAACCCGATCAGAGCGGCCGCCGACGTCCTAATCCGGTAAAAGGTTCTGAATACCGAATTGAAGCGGATCAGGTGCTGCTGGCCATAGGAGAAGTACCAGACCTGGAATTTACAGAAGGGCAATTTAAATTGCTTCATGACCGCCTGAATTTGGATAACGGGCAAATGACGTCACAAAAAGGAATATTTGCATGCGGTGATGCGGCAAACGGCCCAATTGGCACCGTAGTGGATGCTATTGCAACCGGGCACAGGGCTGCCACAGCCATAGGCCAATATTTACGAGAAGGTAAGGTTGCCCTAAACGGAAAAATGGAATCAGGCGTTCCTTTTGATACTATTAATCTGGACTATTTTGTAAATGAACCCCGGCCGAAAGAGAAACAGCAGCACCCGGAAGAACTCAAAGAGAATTTTGATGAAGTCAATTTGGGTATTACCATTGAGGAAGCCTTGAACGAAGCCAATCGTTGCTTCAGCTGCGGCACCTGTACCTATTGCGACAACTGCCTGATTTTCTGCCCGGATGTGGCCATTCATTTGGATCCAGTAAAACATGATTATATTATCGACTACGATTACTGTAAAGGGTGTGGGGTTTGCGTTCACGAGTGCCCACGAAATGCAATGGCATTTGAGGAGGAATTAAAATGGAACAAATAATGAACGAAAC
>JANTFQ010000060.1 GCA_024763405.1 Calditrichaceae bacterium | reverse complement strand
TTTTTAAAAGAAGCCCATTTTAAAACGCTTGTCCGCAAAATTTAATTGAATTTTTTAAATAATATTGTAAATTGATTTCCGGTAAATTCATATAATACAAGAAGTGTAATTACTGTATTATGGGGCAATATGCTGTCGTTATTAAAATTTAACCGCCATTGGGAAAATGGCTACACGTACCCTTTCAGTAAAACTCGCTCTATTTTCCCCCGGTTAATCAGCCAAATCGAACAAAGGCAAATTAGCGAATTGTGCGGCCTGCGGCGCACCGGCAAAACAACGCTGCTGATGCAGGTAATGAATGAACTGCTCTCCCGCGGCGTCGATACCTTAAAAATATGGTACTTTACGTTTGACGAGCAAACAGCGGATTTGGAATTTGTTTTCAATGAATTCCAAAAGCAAACGGGAGTATCGTATAAAAACGAAAAAATTTTTGTGTTTCTTGATGAAATCCAAAAACTGCAAAATTTTCAATCGCAACTGAAGATATACTATGATTTATATCCCCACATCAAATTTTTTGTTTCCGGTTCCACTTCGCTTTTTATTCGCAAAAAAATACAGGAAAGTCTGGCCGGTCGTATTAACACCCTGTTCCTTAAGCCGCTGCGCTTCAGAGAATATTTATTATTTTCCGAAAAAACGCACTGGCTGGAAAAACCGGCGCTTTATCAAACAGAGCTCGAAAACGAATTTGAAAAGTATTGGGACTGCCAGTTCATTGAGGCAATTTCCATGAAAGATACGCAATCGCGCAAAGAATATATGATGTCCATTGTAAAGAAAATAATATTTGAAGATATCCCGCAGCTCTATGCCATTGATCATCCGCAAATTTTGCTGGCTCTGTTGCAAATGATCGCCGCGCAGCCGGGTATGTACGTTCATTATGAAAATATAGCTAACGACTTAAAAATTTCGCAAAAAACGATTGTAAAATATCTTACTATTCTGGAACAGGCCTTTCTAATAAAAACGGTATTTAATTTTACGGGCAATATGATTACTTCTCAAAAGAAGATGAAACGCGTCTATTTAATGTCTACCTCCTTTGCCGGCGCCTTAACCATTCAAAACGATCCGGGAAAGACGGCGGAAAATTTATTCATCACCTTAAATGACGTTGATTTTTTCTGGCGTGATGTGTATAAACATGAAGTTGATTTTATCCTTCATCAAAATAACAAACCGTTACCGGTTGAAATTAAATATAAATTCGCTCTTGCCAAACGTGACCTGCAAAACATTCGCTTATTTACTCAAAGATATAAACCGCAACAGGCCATCATCTTAATGAAGCGCTGGAATGAAGAAACGATTATGCTTGATGGCACAGCGCTTCATTTAAAGAGTATTTACCTTGAGTAGCCTATGAAACTCCGTTCCCGTTTGCATCTGATTTTGCTTATTGCCCTATTGGCCGCAGGCCCCACCGCGCTGGCGCTCTATCTTATCCCCCTACCCCTGCAGCCCTATCGCGCCCAAATAACGGAAATAAAGAAGCCGCATATTCCCAATCCCAATATTGTGTTCCACGATTTCGACCACGACGGCAATAGCGAAATGTTTGCTTTAAAATACCAGATAGATCTTAACCAGGCTGCGGCCAAAATCTACAGCGCCGACGGCGGACTGGTGGATCAGTGGACCTTCGGGGAACGCTGGCTTAACCGCGCTTTTGCCTTTGGCGATTATGATGGCGACGGAACAGACGAGGCCTATATTTTTACGCAAAAGCAAGATTCTGTTTTTCTGTATGCTTTTAAACCGAATGGGAAGGGCTTTTTTATCAACCGGCGCTTTATCGATAAAATTGCCAAACGCAACCAACAGGGCGGCTGGGATGTGCAGGCGATGCCCGGTGCTTTTATCGACTCCGATGACGACGGTTTCACTGACTTCATTTTTGGTTTAATGGCCGGCCTCTCTTTGCAGCCGCGTCGCTATTACGCCTTTAGCCCGGCTAAAAATAAAATCATCTTTAAATCGCCCGCCGCTTTCGCTAATTTTATCGGACCGCAAATTGTGGATTTGGACGGAGACGGCCAGGCGGAATTATTTAATAAGGGTAGTAACGCTACCGATAACGCTCATGAGGATACGGTTGCATTTAAAGATAACCACGCCTGGCTGTTCCTTTTTGATAAACAACTGCGCTTTAAAACAACGCCGCTGCCTTTTGGCGCCGAGCGCAGCGAAATCCGGATTTTTCCCTTTACCCAAACGCCTCCAAAGGAATTAATAGTACTGCATAATTACTTTGGCGCGCGGGATGAACAGCCCGCTTTGTACCTCGTCAATGCGCAAGGCAGGATTGTAAAAATGAGGAAATTGCCCAAAGGCAAAACCTACTGTTTATTTCCGGTTACCCGTTCCGGGGAACAACAGATGTATTTAATGGATGGGGAAGGGCAATTTGAACAGATAGGGCAGAACCTGCAAACCATGCAAAGCGGCCGTACGCCGTTTACATCGGGTACCTTTCTGTGGCAAATCGATTTGGACGGAGATTTTTCAGAAGAATTGATTTTTCGCAACGGTCCGTTCCTTTATATTACGCAAAATGATTTTACGGCTCCGCTGCGCATTCCCCTGCCGGAGCATGCCGGAAATCCATTGATAAGCATCAAATGCCAAATAGGAAAATCCGCTCAGATGGCCATTCAGCAGGGGGAACAGTTTTTTCTAATCCGTTACGGAACCAATCCCTGGTATGTGTTGCGCCATATTTTAATGATTGCAGTATTCCTCGCCCTGTTTGCTTTTATCTATCTTAATTTTTATATCGTAAATTATTTCCGCACCTATTCCCGGGCGCTGAATATTCTGGTGCGCAATCCCAATCGTGGTATTTTACTTTTAGACAATCGCGGCGTCATACGCCAGGTAAATCGTACGCTCATCCGGCAATTAAAATTGGAATCAGTCGATATAAAAGGCCAACATTTCAACCGGGTTTTTACGGATTTACCGGAAGTAGGAGAATTTATTAACAGACTACAGGCAGGGGGAAGGCCGCGAAACGAAGAGATATTAATTAATCAGCCGGCGCTTCATTTTAGAGGCGTCTTCTTTGGAAAACCCCTCGATGGGGTGATGGGGTATCCTTCGGGCTATTATTTCGAAACCAATGATTATGCCGGCCCCGTGCAGGACGACCGTCTGAAGGTGTGGAGTAAAACCGTACAAAAAATGGCGCATGATATTAAAACACCGCTATCTTCCATTTCCTTGTATTTAAAAACAATTGATCTGAAATTAGAAGACCATGCACCACAGGCCCGACGTCTAATTAAAGATGATCTGGAAACCATGATCAGCGAAATGAATCGCGTTCGCGAAATGACAAAGAATTTTTTAAAGTTCACCAATCTCGAAGCGCCCAGTTTTAGCAGTTGTTCGCTACCGAAACTTATCAATCAGGTTCTGCTTCGCTTTAAAAGCTATGAAAAACAAGGTTTGCAGATCGCGCTTGAACTGGACCCGGAAGCGGAAGAAATAACGGCGGATAAGCAGCAATTATCTATGGCGCTGCAGGCCGTACTGGAAAATGCCGTGGATGCGGTTCGGGGGAAAGGGCTGATTTATATAACCACGACACTTAATCACCGCCTGGACGAACGTTTTAAACCCTATGTTGAAATCGAAATCGCCGATAACGGCCCCGGTATCCCGGAGGATATAAAACAAAAAATATTTGAACCGTATTTTACAACAAAAACCGATGGCACGGGAATGGGCCTGGCCATTGTTCACAAAATTCTGCTCGATCATCAGGGTAAAGTTGAAATCGTTTCGCGGGGAAATTTTGCCACCGTCGTACGTATTACGTTGCCAATTGGAAACATGAAAAACCAAAAGTCATCATTAATGTAGGCATTTGGCTCGTCAAACCGCCATTTCTTCGGCAAACTATTTTTGGCATAATTCTGGCAGTACCAATATTATGTTCACAAACCATAAGAGTAATGCACAATGTTAAAGCATATTTTGGCCATTGATGACGATTCTGTTTTTTTAAAATCCATTAAGGAATTACTGGAATACCAAAAATTTTCAGTAGAAACGTGCGAGAATCCGTTACAAGCGTTAACGCTTTTTCAAAAAAACCACTACCAGGCTGTTCTTTTGGATGTAAAAATGCCGGGGATGGATGGTATTGAATTACTTGAAAAGTTTCAGCAGATAAAAAATCAGATACCCATCATTATGGTTTCCGGACAGAGCACCATTTCCATCGCGGTGGAGTCCTTAAAGAAAGGGGCTTTTGATTTTATCGAAAAACCGGTAGATGCCGATCGTTTGTTGCTTAACATTCAGCATGCCCTTGATAAATATTCTTTATACGCTGAACGGCAGGATTTAATCGCTCAATTACGCAGCAACTATCAGATGGTTGGAGGCAGTAAAGCCTTGCAGAATATTTTTACACAAATCAGACAGGTAGGGCCGACCGATGCCAAGGTTTTAATTACGGGCGAAACAGGAACCGGAAAAGATTTGGTTGCCCATGCCATCCATCTGTCCGGCGATCGCGCTTCCGCTCCATTTGTAAAGATTAACTGTGCCGCCATCCCGGTGGAATTGATGGAAAGCGAATTGTTCGGCCATAAAAAAGGCGCTTTTACCGGAGCGGGAAAAGAGAATCCGGGGAAATTTCAGACGGCAAACGGAGGAACGCTGTTTCTTGATGAAATCGGTGATATGGATTTAATGCTCCAGGTAAAACTCCTGCATGTTTTACAGGATAAATCATTTATGATGCTGGGGTCCAGCGAATCCGTTCATGTGGATGTACGAATTATCGCCGCAACAAACCAGGATTTATCTAAATTAATGAAAGCCAAAAAATTCAGGCCGGATCTGTTTCATCGATTAAATGTATTTCCAATCCATATCCCGCCGCTGCGGAAAAGAACGGAAGATATCCCTTTACTTGTACATCATTTTTTAAATAAATTTTCAGAGGAATACAATCGTAATTTACAGGGGATTGATTCTGCTGCATTACAAATTTTATTAAAACATCCCTGGCCCGGGAATATACGTGAACTGCGCCATATTATTGAGAAAATTGCCATACTTGGGAAAAATAAAACTATTACCGAAAACGATGTACGGATGGCTTTAGAATTGATTGACAATCAAAATCCAGGCCCGCAGACATACGCCTCTTTAAAGGAAGAAATGACCGCAAATGAGAAAAATATTATTTTAAGAGCTTTGAATAAATATGACTGGAAAATCCGGGAAACAGCTGAACAATTGAGCATTGACCGCTCTGCTTTGTTTAAAAAAATGCGCAAATTAGGAATAAAGAAGTCTGTTTGATTAGATCAAAAAAAATTTAAAAATATCACTTGCCAATAAGTATTTAAAATATAAAATCTTTGAGTACACTTTAAACCGGTTTTTGTTCTCTTTCGCTGAAGCGCTTATTGCAGCAAAATGACTTCATTTGAAGGCAGCGACTGTATCAGTACGGTATTAACGCAGTCAATCCAATCTAAATCATTTAATACAACTCTACATTTAAAACTAAAAATGCTTCTCCCCGCCGAAACAGGAAGAAGCATTATATTGTTTTGTTTTAGTACGTCTATTCTGCTTTTTTGAGATGCGCTTCTTTTACATGTTCTTCGGTTACCCGCAGTACTTCTTTTTGCGTCGCACCCAAAACATCGGCCTTCCCATCACCATCCAGATCAACCGGTTTGATATAAGGCACTTCAGGATCGATCATAATCAATCCTTTTTTAACGCCCTCTTCGAATCCCTGAATACTATTCGGCGCGAAGGTCAGCAGGCGATCCTCGACCCGTCCGTTTTTCCCGTGACAAGAGGTGCAGGTTCCATTGGCGCCAAGCGCCTGATCAGCCGGAAGGACACCATGTGAAATTTTAAAGTAATGCGCGGCGATGAATAAAACAGGATCGGGGTTTTTCTCACCCTCTTTTTTCAAGATTTTTATCAAGGCTTTGCGCATCTTCTGAATATCGTCCAGTGTGCTGATTTCCGGTTTCATATCCGGATGTCCCATAAATCCGGTTTTATCAAAAATTTTATCCCCGGTAATCAGCTGGTCGTACCGCTGCCCTTTTTTAGTGAAAAAAGACCCGGTAATGGCGGCATTTATTTCACGGGGATATAGAACCTTCCTGAGCGTTTTATCAAACCAGGTTTGGATAGTAATAGGATTGGCCACTGTAATCTGTGCCCCCCTACTGTTTTCCGTGTAAATCATTGGCGGCGACCACTCAAAGCCTTTTTGCCCGGTCATATGCTGGTACATTTGGCCATACATATCATCGTTCTTTTCGGGAAGCATATAGGCCACCGGGGCAAGCACATCCGTTTCATAGTCCCCTGTTTCTTTATGTCCGACCAGCCAACTTACATTTCCCATTCCATAACCGGGAATAGGACCATAGTAAGGTGGCAGCAGGACATCCATCATCTGGCCGTTTGGACCAGGGAAATGGCGATTATCATAATTATATGTAAAACCCAAAGAATAATCGAAGGTACGGAAGGTCCAGTAGCGTACCTGTGGAACATGACACGTTTCACATGCAATTTTTGCCAGATGCGTTTTAGCGGCGCTGCCGAAAACCTTTTCATGTGCTTCATCCGGACTGGGACCGTCTTCTTCTGTAATATGACAAGTATAACAGTTTTTCGGACCGGGATTATTATCCAGGTCATCCCGTACATGATTTCCGCTGTCGGTTCCTTTCGGAAAATTATGGTCCGGAGCGGCTACATAATCTTCCTGTTCCATATTTTCCGGCTTACCTTTGGAATGGCAACTGGTACATTCCAGACCCGCAGTTGCATGTACATCATACCCGGGATCTTTTTCGCTTTGCGGATCCAGATTCCAGATTTCTGCCCGTTTAACGATATCGGCCTTCATACCCAGTCCCCAGGTACGAACCTGAAAACTTTGATTGATGGGATCTTTAACACCCACATGGCATTGCCCACAGACACGGGTCCATTTATTTTCGCCACTTTCGTTATCTTTTGAACTAAGCAGCGGGACGGTTATTTCATCGTCTTCGTTAAATTCATTTACTTCATAGTAAACATTTGCGACAAATTCATCTTTATCTTTTTCAATTTTTACATACGTGATTGGATACCCATCCTGATTGTTATCCCAGCCCATCAGGCCGCCGGAGGGCGCTTCTCTAAAAAAGTTGCCCAAAAATTTCCGTTTGGCCTGCAAGCCGGTAAAAGGAGTGCCCTCCCCTTCCACATAGGGCTGACGTAAATAGTTGCGTGAATCGGCCATCGGATTATCGAGGTCACTATAAAATTTACCCGCTTCAAATTTTGTTTTACTGCGCGACAGTGGATCGGAATAGGTAAAGGCCGATTCCCAGCCTTCAGCGGGATAGATACCCAAAGAAACGGCGACTGCTTTTCCATTTTCGCGTTTGGCAAAAATCCGCACTCTGGGATTATACGTTACCGGTTTAATGCCGTTCGCATCGGTAAGGCGTTTGGTATCCGGATCTAAATGGCAGGTAAAACAATCCGCTTCCAAAGAGCCGGATTTGCGCCAGTCAAACTTGTGCGGTTTGGCTACAGTTCCGTCTTTGGTTTCATCGGAAGAATAAGTATAGTAATCCCCATCCAGCGCCGGAACATCATCGGGATTAACCGAGTCTAACCGTTTCCCGTTGCGGTCGTATTCGTAAGGACCGCCGCCCGGATGACAGGAGGCACAGGTGGCAACTTCTTCTGCCGTGCCGATATCGAATGTTAATTGTGATTTGTTCTTTTTTTGCGCCAACTGGCGGTAGGAAGGAGGTCACCAGGAGCCGTACTGACCGGCGGATAATAAATGCTCGTAATGAAACTCGCCATGTTTTTTGCCCCAGTCATCGCCCATATCGGTGGCGCCTAACTGAAAATGATAGGCCGAGGTTATCGTATCGTAATCATGGCAGGAACCGCAGGTTTCTTTTGGGCTGTAGGGGTTTCCTTTAAAATAAGTAACGCCGTTAATAACCAGTTTCTGGCCCTGCTCTCTGGCCATTTCAATTACATTGTCTCCGTTTTTATCCAAAAGCGGAATTGTGGGATGTTCATCGGCAAATACCTGAAAAACAGGCAGCAGCAGTAACACAACCCACAGCGAGATGATTCTATTCTTTTTCATTGTATCTCCTGTTAAATGTAAATCGTTTTAACTCCGATTAATTTGGCAGGAATATACAAAAAGAAATTCTTTTCAACAAAATATTAAAGTGTTTTAAGTCGATATTTTTAATATTTTACATTTATTTACTTTTTTGACTCAAATAACAATAGCGAAATCAGGCTTTTTTTAAAAAGACCCGAAAAATATAATACAAACTAAAGAAATAAATTCAATTTCAATTTACGTATACTTTCAGGAAGAGAGTAAAACGGGGTTAAACTCTTTACGCAAATTTTCGTAGTGGCGGCGCATAAGGCGGTTCGAGCGCATATTAATTAACGCCAGAAAGTATTCTTTACGGATCATGCTGCGGGTCACTTTTATTTTTTCCGAGCCCAGCAGGGAAAGTGTGTTAAATTGTATTTTTTGAAGGGTACGCATGGCCCAAAAAAGCGGCAGCATACAGAAAAGACGAATACGTGTCTCTTCTTTGGGAATCAATAAAATATAATCCAGCGCCTTGTCGAGATGCTCTACTGCATTGCGGATTAATTCATTAAACAAGAGTTCCGCCTGGCGGGCATTTTTTTGTTCAAATATTGTTTCTCTCGTCAGGCGGTATTTCGTTAACAGTTCATCGGGAATATAGGATTGCCCCCTGCGCAAATCGACAGTCATATCACGAATAATATTGACTAATTGTAAGCCTTTGCCAAAAGACCCGGCCAGTTTTTCCATCTTTCCGCGGATAGGAGGTGTTATCTTTTTTGAATAGTATGAAAATAATTCGGTCAGTAAATAACCCACGGTACCTGCCACATAGTAGGTGTACTCGTCTAATTCTTTCATCGATTTTAAGAATGAATAGCGTTTTTTATGAAGCGACTGGGCATATTTATGCATACCGAGAGACATTTCTACTACCCATTTCGCGATATGGGTTTGCATAAGCGGAGAAAAAGAATGATAGACCCGCATCACCTTATCCAAATCGTGTACCAGCCGGTCATCCGCTGTTTCCCGCGGGAACTTTGCAATCGCATCAAAAAATGATGGTAACGCAGATTTTTCTTTTTTAAGAAATATTTGTGAATACGCCTGAAGCAGCTCTTTTTTCTGATTTAAAGAGAGTGCTTCGCTGTCTTCCACCGTATCGGCGATCCGGCAAAGCAGATAGGCCGTGGTTACCTGCATGCGTAAACCTTCCGGCAGCATGCGGATCGTTGGGGCGAAAGTACGCGAAACCTGTGGCAGCATGTTTTCGCAGTATTGAACATCGGTAGATGCCACTTTTTTACTCCATTATTGAAAACGCATGAATGTACAAAAAATCAGCCGTATAGCAAACAAACAATAAAAATAGGGATTTCGTGGGGGAACCGGAATTTTCATGTTTTTATACGGAAAAATTTTTCCCGGTTCGACCGTAAGGCGAAACATCACCCAATCACCGGGCTCGGTTACCATCAAGCTCAGAACAGATTTTACTTGATCTTCTACCTCTTCTGATTGAAATTTACAATGAACTAAATAAAGGGTTAATTATGAAACTGTTCAGAATCACCATCTTTTTTCTTCTTTTAGGCTCCTTTTCTTTCGCACAATTCCCCGAACCCACTCCTGCGCCACTCCGGCTGCGGGCCAAAATAATCCGTGATTCCCTTAAAGCGCACTCACTGGTGAAAAATGTACCCTTTAAATCCATTGGCCCGACCATTATGAGCGGCCGTGTTGTGGATATCGAAGGCGATCCAAATAATCCCGCGCACTTCTATGCAGCTTACGCTTCCGGCGGGTTATGGGAGAGCAAATCGAATGGTATTTCATTTATGCCTTTATTTGATCACGAAGCCGTGATGACCATCGGCGATATTGCGGTGGACTGGAAACACGGCGCAACGCTTTGGGTTGGCACCGGCGAAAACAATTCCAGCCGTTCCAGCTATTCCGGCAGCGGTATTTATAAAAGCAGCAATAATGGAAAAACCTGGCAGTGGCGCGGGTTGGCTGAAAGTCACCATATCGGCCGTATTCTGATCCATCCGCAGAATCCCGAAATTCTTTGGGTAGCGGCCCTGGGGCATCTCTATTCCAATAACA
>JANTFQ010000059.1 GCA_024763405.1 Calditrichaceae bacterium | reverse complement strand
ATGCAGATTTCGTAAAACCGTAGTATCCGGAAAATAGGTCTCACAGCGGCAGATAACCGTGAGGGAATCTATTTTGGGATAAGTAAATACGACCTTACCAGCCCGGTCACTAATTTTTAATTGGTTGATTTCGGGAATGTATAGCTCTGCGCCCGCAACGACTTCGGAAGAGGGCAGAAGATGTAATACTTGAATCGTGGTAACCGCACTGTTGGAGCCGTTGGGATCAAAGGGATTTTCCCTGGGGGCGTCACAAGCCGAAAACATCAGGAATAAAATAAGCGAAAAATAAAGAGCTCTATTCATTGGTAATAAATTCTGTTTTAGATTTACGAAAATCAAAAATAACAAAATTTTTAAAACCGTGAAAGTTTTATTTACCGGCAATCGATAAAAGGTAATGCGTGTAAAACTGAATGGGCGAACGTTGACTAATAAAGATTAGTTCTACCTGGGATATCCCCACCGCTCAAAACTTCGGCCCCATTCCCTAAAGATCCTATCTTTTGTGTCCTGGTCTAATTCCTGATGCATATTTTTAACAAATCCTTTAAGAGAGTCAATATACTCAGATGTTTTTTGCGCAACATCAGGAGAATAAGAAAGCTGTAATTTAGAGTAAATGTGTTTTACCGATTCTAGCGGATCTTTTTCAAAATTTTCAAACGCAATATCCACATAATTCCCTGAGGGGATATTGCCCATTTGAGAAAAGAAAGCATCATACATTTCGGAATAGCGCTGAAAAATAAGCTCTGTAATATTATTCATATCTCTTTTATGAAATGCCGATTCCGCAACCGCGGTCTTGTACATGTTTAAAGTCGACTGAAAGACGGAATACGGATTACGGTGTATATTAATAAATTTTGCATTTGGATAAAGTTCCAGTAGCAGCTTTATGCGTCCCGTATTAAGCGGAGATTTGAGCAGAAGTTGTTTCTTGTGCAGAAAGGTCAGCTTTTGCATATAAAAATGAAAGCTTTTTTTCCATGCCTCCCGGTCTTTTTCACTCACATCCGAAAAAGTAGAAAATTTTTCGTAATAATCTTCATTCTTTGGAAAAACCCAGCCAAAAAGAGGACTCATTTTACTGATAATGGCCACCCCAAATTCTTCTTCGCCGGGACTGCTAAAATCAATTAAAACATTATCTGTCGGTCGCGCTTCGGGTTTGTGTTGTTCTTTTCGCAATTCGAATATATTTTGCCTGGTAATAAACGTGTGCGGGTTACGAATCTCGAAAATATTTGCAAAGCCAAACTGCGGATTCCGGGAAATTAGGGTATGCAGAAAGGTGGTCCCGCTTCTCCAGTGTCCTAAAATGAAGATGGGATCCTCAATTAAATTGGTTTTAATTATTTCAGGATGATATTGTTTTTCTTTTTTATAATCCTTACTGTTAAGAATGCTTAAAATGGTTAACCCGATTGTTCTGGGAAGCATATTCCCGGAAATCTTAAAATGATTTGTTTTTAACAGGTTCATCCAGTCATTAAATAAAATACCATTAAGGCTGTCCATAATTTCCCTTTATTTAAATGAGAGCGTAACGCATATTTTGCATTATAATTCAATCGGATAATTCCATTCCTCAAAGCAAAATTTCCATTTTTCATTAATTTTCTGTTTCCAATCATTCGGTATCGCTTTATGGATATTCTTTTTATAATCTTTTTGTTTATTTAAATACTCTGTCAAAAGCGGCTTGTAGGTTTCAAAACCGGGTAAATGCAAACCGTTATATATTTTTTCTATTCCGGCAGTAAAATCCTGCTCCAGCTCTTCAAAAGAAATTTCGAATAAATGATTTTCTTTGATCTGCTTTTTTTCTTCCATAAAGAAGCGGTACATAATTTCAAAGCGATTTATAACAGCATTCATATCAGCGGTTAAGTCTCGTTCACAAAATCCAAGTTTTGAGACTGTGTTTTTATACAGGCTGTAAGTAGAACGGAATGTGTCGTAAGGATTGCGCCGAATATGAATAAATTTTGCGTCGGGGAATATCTCTAACAACGTCTTAATGCGCGCCGTATGATGCGGTGATTTCAGTAATAATTGTTTATTGTTTTTCAGTGTTAGTTTTTTTAAGAAATAAAGGAAATCTTCTTTCCATTCATTCCTTTTAGGTTCTGATATTTCATGAAATGTCAGGTATTTTTCAAAATAGTTCTCATTTTCAGGAAAGGCCCATCCAAGAAGAGGCGATTTTAGGGAAAGGGTATTGAGTGCAAATTCATCTTCGGCGGGGTCTTTATAACTTACCATCATATTGTCCATTGGGCGTTTTTCTGCCTTCATCTGTTCCAGACGCTCTTCCAATATCTTGCCGGTGGTCAGAAAGGTTTCGGGATTATACACCTCAAATACCGTGGGGTAGGTAAATTGCGGGTCCAGTGACAGCAGTTTATGCAAAAGAGATGTACCGGTGCGCCAGTGCCCCAGTATAAAAATGGGCGGCGTTTCAATCACCGTGGCCTGAATTTGTGATTCGAACTGTTCTTTTTCTTTTCTTGCATAAATGGAATTGCGTATGCTGATTAGCATCAGTTTTAAACTTGTTCCCCATGTCATCGGTCTAAAAAAAAGCCCATTTCTCAGTCCAAGACGAAGCCATTTTCCGGCAGTGATTCCCAGCAGCGTTTCCATGTTAAATCCTTAAAATGAATTGAAAAGTTTAATTATTTTCCTCTTAATATGCACAACGGCTGCAGCGGCATAAGCCGGATCGGCCTTGATGGCTATTAATTTATAAGTATATAACGCCTGCGGTTCATGAGTTGTGCTCAGGAGCACGGCCTTTTTACCAGGGGACAAAGTTACACTGAATTTTGCAAGCGGAATTGACAATCCTTTGCCCAGCGCTTTAATGTAAGCTTCTTTCCGGGACCAGCAATTAAAAAAACCCTGTACTTGCTGCTCATGGGGCAGCAATTTCAATTCATTTATTTCGTCGGACGAGAAAAAGCGCTCGGCTATTTTTAATCCGCCAAAATCTTCGCGCATCCATTCTATATCAACCCCTACTTCATATGTTCGATCAAAAATTAGCAGTCCCATTTCATGGGAATGGGAGACATTAAAATGCAGAGCAGAATCGTTGAGAGCTGGTTTGCCATAGGGGTTATAAGTAAAGGTAAAGCTATCGGCTTCCCGGTTAAGATATCGACTTAATAAAAAACGCAACTGCCCTCGGGTAACGATGTATCGGGTACGATCCTTTTCGAAATGAAACTTAGCAGCTCTTTGTAATTCATCCCTGTCCAGTACCGCTTTATATGCTTCCATCTGATCCGGAGAAACCGAAAAAGGTACCCGCCAGATATGTGCCTCCTTTTGCAAATTAAAGGAGCAGGAAGTAGCAGGAAGCCATGTATCCGGAATCGTCATATTGGGTTAAAATAGTGAGGGGGTTAAATATGCGTTTATATCGCGCAGCAGACTCTGAATAAGGGTTGGTGTGTGCTCCATTAGAAAGAAATGTCCCCCTGGGAACATACGCAGATTAAAATGGCTGCTGGTATGGTTTTTCCAGGCCTGCATGTAAGTTCTGGGAGCGCCTGAATCCTGAAGACCGCCAAAGGCGGTAATCGGACAGTTAAAGGGTGGACGTTCCCTGTATGTGTAGGTTTCACACACCTCAAAATCAGCGCGCAGAATCGGAACCATTAAATCCATCAATTCCTGGTGTTCCAGTACTTCTTTTGGAGTTCCGTTATATTCACGAATACGACGTATAAAATCATCTTTCGGAAGCTGATGGATAGGTTCTTCTGTACCGGGCAGTCCGGGCGCCCCTCTTCCGGAGAAAAAAAGATAAACGGGCTCTTTGCTGAATTGCGTACGTAAATGGTGCGCCAATTCAAATCCCAGCAAAGTACCCATACTGTGGCCGAAAAGTGCAAAAGGACGATCCAGCTCCTGCA
Source organism: Calditrichaceae bacterium (assembly GCA_024763405.1). GTDB lineage: Bacteria > Calditrichota > Calditrichia > Calditrichales > Calditrichaceae > JANTFQ01. Next base: position 6,339 of record JANTFQ010000059.1, on the reverse strand, counting down.
CAAGTGCATCGGCAATATCCGGAACGAGGGATTCAATACGGGTACGCAGCGGTTCACTCAGCCGTTGACCACGGCCCGGTATTTCAACTGTGAGCATTTCGATTTGCGCCGGAAGCAGCGGTGCCCAACTACGGAAACTACTGCTCCCACCGCCGGCAAAGGGAAGACATACTAATTTAAGCCGGGCCTCTGGATTAGGCCTGGGTTTTACAATCCAGGATGGATTCACTCAGATTCTTCCATTTTTTTTCGCAAACTTAAGGGACGCATATCGGTCCAAACCTCTTTAATATGGGCAAGACACTCTTCTTTTGTTCCCGTAGTGCCCTCGTCTTTCCAGCCTAAAGCATTTTCGCGATCCGCTGGCCAGATCGAGTATTGTTCTTCATGATTCAAAACAACTTTATAAACGGTTTTGTCTTCACGTTCTTCAGAACTCATAATTCACTCCTTGGTTTTTGTATCTGGTATTCTAAATATAGTTCTTTTTGTGTCATCACAACTTCATCTTCTTTTAAATAACGCATATTGTATGTAAATCCAACCGGTTCTTCTTCTTCCAGATCAAACGCAATAAAATTACGAAAATCCTTACTGAAAGCAACAGAGGCAACAAGCAAAAACATGAGTGTACCCGCTCCAATATATATAAGCGCAATATTTTGATCGAGTAAATCGTACAGAAAACCACCAAGTCCCATCCCGAATGGAGCCGTACTTGCCGAAATAGTAGTTAACGCGCCAAAAACTCTACCACGGATAGTACTGGGCGTTGTGAGTTGTAATATCGTGGTGATGTTTACCATCACAAATCCATTGAACATTCCGCCGAGAAAAAATAACCCGGCCGCCTGAAACGGTGAAGCGACATAGGTCATTAAGATGTAACCCAAAGGTTCCATAAGCATAAAGGTAATTAACAACCTTGTACGCTTACGCCCCTTAACACGGACGATACCTGCTCCGCTAAAACCTGCTAATGCGCCGATCCCATATATTGCCAGTAAGAACCCGTACCAATTTGATGAAGCACCGAGAAAATCTTCCACATAAAACATAAGAAGAATAATGATTGGCATGGTCATAAAATTCATAATGATCGAGGATAATAGCAGTTTTTTAAGACCGGAGTTTTTCCAAATATAACGGACACCTTCCTGCAGATCGGTTTTAAATACCTGATAATATTCCCGGTAATTCTTCATCTTATCCGGTATTATTTGGGGAATTGTTATAAAAGATTCACTGAAGGCGGATAAGAGATAGGTGATTCCATTAATAATTACCAGTAACGGAAGTCCCAATAAATTCATAAGTGGAACACCCAGGCCTTGACCGAAAAAAACGGAAATTTTTTGTGATAATTGTCCCATCGAATTTGCTGCAGGTAATTTGTCTTCCGGCACCATATCCGGAACCGAGGCCGAAATGGCCGGACCAAAGAAAGCACCGATGGTGGATAAAGAAATACCGACAATAAATACGGCTCCAACTGCCAGGCTATTTGACGCTTGTGAATACAATAAAAACAGACCAAGGGCCGTTACGATAGTTCCACTGATCACATCCCCGAAGAGAATTATCTTTTTCCTCGAGAAACGATCTGCAACAGCTCCGCCGAAGGCACTAAACAAAACCATCGGAATAGCGCTAAGCATAAAAAATGAACCCACAAGTGAACCGGCCGATCCTGATGCTTCCAACGTGTGTTTTAACCAGAGTGCAATGATGATCGAGTAAACCTGGGTACCCAGCCTGCTAACAAGCTGTCCCTGCCAAAGAAGCAGAAAATTCCGGTTAAACAGGCGATCATCCTTAGCCAGCGTTTTATGCAAATTCTTCTCTTTTACCGAAGTGTTGTCCATTTTCCTGCATCTGTTAAATTAAATTCTAAATTAACGGATATAATGATTTGTTTCCAGTAATTTAAATGGATTTATTTAATAATTTATTTACTTCTTTAGCTGTGTCCTTCAGATATGGTTCCTGAAGCATGGAGATATGGTCACCAGCCACATCTATTATTTTAACGCCGGCGGTAATTTTATGCCAGCCAAGGTCAGGCTCGGGTTGATTTCGATTTTCTTCGGAACGAAGTAAAACGATTTCACCGGGATACGGTTTGGCCTGATAATCCGTCCAGGCCTGAATCTGTGTCTCATTCACGATTATATATCGTTTAAAATCGGCCAGTCGCACAAAGCGCGGAATGGCTCTGTGTTTCTTCGCCTTTTTAATCACAAATTTATACTGTTCGTCTTCCTCTAAGGTACGCAGATAATCCGTGTCCACTTTAAAATAGCGTTTAAACATTGTGGTCAGCATCTCAGCAGTATCTTTAGGACGCTCGTGATGAACGAACGGGCCCTGGTCAAATTGAATCACCAGAGCGACTTCCTCACTTATATTTGCTAATTGCCGGGCCATCTCATGAACAATAATCACACCGAAAGACCAACTTGCTAAAATATAAGGCCCGTGCGGCTGTTTTGCCTGGATGGACTGAATATAAGCACTGGCCATATCTTCTATGGTTTTATGCAATTCTGTTTTTCCATCCAATCCCTGTGCCTGAATGCCGTATATTGCCTGATCCGTCTCCAGTAATTTTGCTAATTCGGAATAATGATGCACACTTCCGCCCGATGGATGTACAAAATAGATCGGCTGTTCATCTTTCCCTTTTCGCAGGGTAATCAGCATCGCAGCGGATTCAAAGCGCGCTTCATCCTGAATTAATTTGGCCATAAATTCGATGGTTGGCTCCTGAAAAAAACTTACCAGATTCACATCTTTATTTAGCTTCTGCTCAACGGCCGTGAGTAATTTCATCGCCAGGAGAGAATGACCGCCAAGCTCAAAAAAGCTGTCGGTTACGCCAACCGTAGAAATGCCTAATACATCTTTCCAGATATCCGCTAAACGGCCTTCCAGAGGCGTACGCGGCAGCAGGCGCTCTTTTGCTTCGCCTAAAGCGTCAAAATGCGGCGCCGGTAAAGCCCTGTAATTAATTTTTCCGTTCGGAGTTAAAGGAAATGTATCCAGCGAAATGAACACATCCGGTATCATATAATCCGGTAACAGATTGCGCAGGTTTTCTTTAAGCGTCTTTGGCTCGAGGGTGATTTCGGATTCCTCAATTACATAAGCGGTAAGACGCTGCTGGCTGTTCTCGGTTTTATGCGCTATCACAACGGCTTCTTTAATACCCGGCTGCTGACGCAGGACGCTCTCAATTTCACCTAATTCAATTCGAAAACCGCGAATTTTTACCTGCTGGTCAATGCGGCCTAAAAATTCCAGATTCCCGTCTGCTAAGAGACGCACCAAATCACCAGTGCGGTACATACGCCGGCCGGGCTCTTCACTGAAAGGATCGGGAATAAAACGTTCCGCGGTGAGATGTGGACGGTTTAAGTACCCCCTGGCCAAAGAAGGGCTGCTCAGATACATTTCTCCCGGTACGCCTACAGGCTGCGGTTCAAGTGCTTTATTTAAAACATACACTTTAACATTGCCCACCGGTTTTCCAATGGGAACCGTTTTTCCCGTGAGTTGTCCGGTTACTCTGTATACGGTGGAGCAAACGGTATTTTCTGTGGGGCCGTAGCCGTTAACAAAATTTACTTTATCGTACCAGAGATTCGCTAACGCACGCGGACAGGCTTCTCCGGCGGTGGTGATGTGTTTTAAATCCGGAAAGTCCTGAGGACGTAAAACGGAAATCACCGATGGCGGCAGTGTAATATTGCTAATTTTATCTGTTTTCAGCGTTTCTACAAGTCCGGTGCCGGAAAGTAATTTTTCTTTTTCTATCAAATGCAATGTGGCACCGTTAATCAGCGTATCAAAAATTTCATCCACAGAGGCATCGAAACTAAAAGAGGCAAACTGCAGCACGTGCCGTCCCGGAAAGAGCTGGTACAGGGGGCCGACTGTCTGGGTCAGATTGCATAAACCACGGTGTTGCAGCATCGTACCTTTTGGTTTTCCGGTAGTACCGGAAGTATAAATAATGTAAGCCAGATTCTCTGCTTGTGTGCGATTAAACAGGTCTTCCCGTGGAAGTGCTGAAAGTTCTGCCTGTAATGATTCAAATAATAAAAGAGAGACGGGCAGTACGCTAAATTTTTCTTTTAAACTTTCCTGTGTTATTAAAATGGATAAACGGGAATCTTGGATTATATAATTAATGCGTTCGTCCGGGTACGCCGGATCGATAGGAACATAAGCGCCCCCTGCTTTAAGCACGGCCAGTAAACTGATCACCATTTCCGGATTGCGTTCCATGGAAATACCCACAATCGTCTCCGGCTGCAATCCCGCTTGCCGCAGATAATGCGCCAGTTGGTTGGCCTGTTCGTTTAATTCCTTAAACGTAAGCTGTCTGTCACCGAATACAAGAGCAGGAACTTCCGGTTGTTCGGCGGCGCGTTGCTCGAATAACTGATGCGCGCAAATATCGTCCTGAACGATTTTTCCGGTGCTATTCCATTCTTTTAAGGTCAGTTGCGCTTCTTTTTCGGGAAGGAGATTCAGACGGCTTACCGCAGTCTGCGGCGCTTCAGTTATCGCCTCTAACAGTTTATGGAAATGCGTATGTAATCGTTCGATGGTTTCCGGCGTGAACAAATCGGTGTTGTATTCGAATTCGGCAAACAGGCCCTGCGCCGTCTCCATCGCGATTAACGAGAGATCGTATTTAGCGATTTTTTGTTTTGCGTCCACCGCTTCTAACCGTACATCGCTTAATTCCATATTCTGCATAGGCATATTCTGCATAACAAACATCACCTGAAAGATGGGAGCGTGGCTCATATCCCGGCCTGGCTGTAAAATCTCTACCAGATTTTCAAAAGGTAAATCCTGCTGTCCATATGCTTCCAGTGTGTTTTTACGGATACGTTTCAGCAATGTGATAAAATCGGGGTCGTCATCAAAATCAGCCCGCAAGACTAGATTATTTACAAAAAAGCCGATAATGTTTTCCAGTTCGGATTGCGTGCGGTTGGCAATGGGCGAACCGGTTAAGATAGAATCCTGCCCTGTATATCGGTACAACAGGGTTTGAAATACGGCAAGCAGCGCCATAAAAAGGGTTGCGCCATTTTCATTGGCAATGGCATTCAACTGATCAAGCAGTTCTTTGGGATATGTTTTAGAGATGCTGTCGCCGTTAAAAGTCTGCACCGGAGGACGCGGGAAATCGGTCGGCAGATTGAGCGGTTCCGGGTTCAGGCCGATGGTCTTTTTCCAAAAATCAATCTGCTCTTCCAATACGTTGCCGCTTAGCCAGCCACGCTGCCATTGTGCGAAATCGGCATACTGCAATGGTAATTCGCTTAAAGCCGGTTGACGCTGGTTGCTGAAATCTTCGTACAGGGCGCTGAATTCCCGGATGAGAATGTTTACCGACCAGCCGTCGGAAATAATGTGATGCATATTGAACAAAATAACATGTTCATCTCGGGCTAGTTTTAATATTTTAGATCGGAACAGGGGACCGATTTCCAGATCAAACGGGTCCATCGCATCTTCGCTCGCTAAACGTACGGCTTCCTGCTCCCGTTCCTCTTTGGACAGATGGTTTAATTCGATGATTTCGGGATGCACATGGAGTTCGGGCTTGATAATCTGTACCGGCGTTCCGTTCTTATTGCTAAAGGTCGTACGCAGTGTTTCATGACGTTGAATTAAATAATTTAAACTGTTTTCAAAAGCATCAAAATCAAAACGTCCGATTAGTTTAAGCGCCGTGGGAATGTTGTAACTGGCATTGTCCGGCGCCAATTGATCCAGAAACCACAAGCGTTGCTGGGCAAAGGAAAGTGCAATATCTTCACTGCGTGATATTTTTTGCAGCGGCGGGAGTTGACGACCCCTCTCTTTAAGTCGTTCCTGCTCAATTGCGGTAAGCATACGCGCAACCGATGGCGCCTCAAAAACGGCGATCAGCGGCAGTTCCACTTCAAATACATCGCGAATACGGGATACCAATTGGGTGGCAAGCAGGGAATGACCGCCTAATTCAAAAAAGCTTTGTGTTACGCTCACTTCTTCGAGATTCAGGATTTCGCAGAAGATTTCGGCTAACTGTTTTTCTTCTTCATTGCGCGGTGCAATGAAAGCCTGGTCCGTCTGTAACATTCCGTAATCGGGCGCCGGCAGGTTGCGGTAATCGATTTTGCCATTTGGCGTAAGAGGAATGGTTTCCAGCAGCGTAAACGAAGAGGGAACCATGTAATCCGGCAGTTGATCGACTGCGAATGTACGAAGCGTCTGGATATCTGTTTCCTGCTCCTTACCTAAAACGCAATATGCGGCCAGTGCAGGATTACC
>JANTFQ010000058.1 GCA_024763405.1 Calditrichaceae bacterium | reverse complement strand
TTATTCCAGTCTATTTCATCTATGGCGCTGGTGCGGAAAGTTTTTTCTTTATGATCGATTTGAGTGATAGTTTTATTGTCCAGCGTAATTATATCGGCCGTATGTCCGGGTTTTAAGATGAACTTAGCCATCATGCCGCCCATAAAGCCCTTCCCTTTAAATGATTTTTTAGAATCGTTCAGGCTCTGACTGCCGGAAATCTGTGTTGTGGTTTTGGTGATGTATTTTCCGAAGCCTTTAAAAGAGACCGTGCTTTTAGATTCCCGAATGACGCCGGAAAAGGCCAGAGTGCTGAAAAGCAGAAGGAACCCGACGGTAAAAAAACGTTTTTTCATTTTATGTTACCTCCACTATTTTATTGATAAAGCAAATACTGTTTACGTTTCAAAATAAAGTTTTTTTTCTGTGCTTCAAAACTTTTAATTAAATAATTCAATGAATCGTTTTTCAAAATCGTTTTTCGTATCTTCGCTGTTCCACAGAGGCGATCGAAATGTGTAGTGTGCCATTGCAGGCTGTCCGGATACAATCTGTGAAGCAGTGCGGTAATACGGATTCCTGTTTCGTAGGAATGAAACACAGAACGATCCGTCACTTTAATCTTTACGCCGCTGCACATGAGATCTTGAAATTTGGGATGCATCGACATGCCTTTGATGGCCCGGGGCGTAAAACGCTCATTGACGAAATGGACGCCGGACAGACGGAGGGCATTTAAAGAATCTGCCAGCCTCATGCCGTTTATCCAGGGCGCGCCAAAATGCAGGAAGGGCTGCAAGGTGCCGCGGCCTTCCGAAATATTAGTTCCTTCTAAAAGACAAATTCCGGGGTAAACCGTGGCCGTGGATAAATCCGGCATATTGGGAGACGGTTTTCTAAATTTTAATCCGGTTTGATCGTACCACATGGAACGCCGCCAGTTTTTTAAGGGAATAATTTTAAGATCGGCTTTGACTTTGTTTTTAAGCCAGCCTTCTCCGTTAAACATCCGGGCCAGTTCTCCAATCGTCATTCCATGGCGTACCGGAATTGAATACATTCCCACAAAGGTACTGAAAGCCGGTTCCAGAAGATTGCCTTCCACGGTGGTGCCGTTTAACGGATTAGGGCGGTCTAAAATCACAAAAGTTTTGCCTTGCTCTGCCGCCGCTTCCATGGCCAGCGCCATTGTCCAGATATAGGTATAAAAACGGCTGCCGATATCCTGGATGTCAAAAATCAGAACATCCACATTTTTCAGCATTTCCGGTGTCGGCTTACGGGTTTTTCCATACAGACTGTATATGGGAATGCCATTTAACGGGTCTTTTTGGGAGTCTACTTCCACGCCTGCGTCCGCCTCTCCGCGGATGCCATGTTCCGGACCGAATAGGGCCGTGAGCCGAACATCCGTCATCTGTAAAAAAATATCGGTGATATGTTTTCCCGCTCTGTTGTAAGCGGTGTGGTTGGTAATAATGCCAACCCGTTTGCCGCTGAATAAGGCGCCGTAATTTTGTACCCGGTCTAGTCCGGTAAGCACGGTTTGGGCCTCTGTCGCAAGGGGAAGAGAGAACAAAAGCAGGAAGGGGAGAATAAAATATTTCAAGGTTAATACTCCGTATAAATTTAACCGGAAACGATTGTATTAAAACATTAAGTTAAATGCGTAACCAATTTTAAACAAATTTGATCGTTTTGTGAGGACTGAAAACACCGTGCCGCTTAGGTTGCTGTCAAAATTAAAACGAACGTCCGGCCGCGCTTATGTGTAATCGGGGCGGGAACGATTGGGGGAACCGATGTATGCCTTGTTTTTAATACTGATGCTTTCATTATTTTCAGGCGCCTGTATGCAAAAAGAACCAACGGCAAGCGTAAATTCCCAGGACTCCAGCGGCACAAAAACAATTTTCATCACCGACCAGGACGGATATGACTGGGACATTACCCATGCCGTACAGCGCTACCATTGGAATCCGGATCTTTTTAGGTTCGGTCTGGGAATCGAACGCATCAAGCCTATCAACAATCCCCGGTTTTTTCTTCCCGGAGAACAAGGTTATCCCGATTCCCTGGACACCTTTATGGTACTGGGTGTGGAAATTGAGAAGGATGCCCGGGCTTATGCGCTGAGTATTCTTAAGAGTCATGAAATAGTGAATGACTGGTTTGGTGAACAGCCGGTGGCGGTGGCCTACTGACCGCTGGAAAAATTAGCTGTCGTGTACAGCAGGAAACTGGATAATGAAGTGCTGGTTTTTACTGCCAGTGGTTGGGTGTATATTAACACCTTTGTTTTGGCCGATTATCAGACACGCAGTATGTGGTATCCTTTTACGGATGAACAGGTTTTGCGCTGTGTCAGCGGTACATATGCGGATAGAAATCTGAGCAGCTGGCCGGCGGAAATAATGAGCTGGGCCGAATGGCACTTTAAACATCCGCAAACAAAACTATTAAAATTGGTTTCCATTTCTCCCAATTAAGGCTGTTGCGCTTTAAATGGAAAAAAGAAACGGCGTTGCATTATTCTTATAAATTTTTTAGGTTATCTGGCAATTTTAATAAATATCGAGCCGGTTTCGTGACTTCCGTTACAAACAGGATGTCATGGATAATCTAAATTCTAAAATTAAATTTTAAACCCATTAAAAATTTTAATCTTTTCCGGGGGAACATGCGTTTCAGGCATTCACTTATACTTCTTGCAGTATTGTCCTGTGGTGTTAAACAACCGGTTAATATCACCCCCGAAGATAATACCGGCAGCGTACTGGTAACATCCGAGCCGGCCGGTGCTTCCATTTTTTTGGATGGTCTCTTCGAAAATAAATCCACTCCGGATACGCTAAAAAATATTTCTCCCGGAACACATATTATATCCGTTATAAAAGAAGGTTACAAGTCAACCAATGATTCCATTTCCATTTTAGTGGAAAAAGATTCTCTAAAACAGGTTCACTTTTTATTAGATGAAATTATACATCTTGGCTCCCTTTATCTCGAAACCGATCCGGCCGGCGCCGAGATTTTTGTGGATGGTCAATCTACGGCTAAATTTACACCGGACACCATTCGCTTAGAGCCGGGGAATTATGCGATCAGCGCCCGAAAGAACGGCTTTAAAGTGCTTGAACAGGAAATGGAAATTATGGAGGATTCGCTGCTGATCGGCTCTGTCGCCTTAGAAATAGAACAGCGTGTCTTGTTCGAATCCTTTGGAAATGTTTCCTGTGTCCCCTGTGTAAAATCCGCAGAAAACTTAGAACGTTTTCGCGGTGAACATTTAGAACCCGGTTATGCATTGATGGAATACTATGCAAACTGGCCTGCGCCGAATGACCCTTTTTACCTCGAAGCGCCGCAGGATGTGGATGAACGCCTAAATTTTTATGCTAAGGACGATCCTTCCTATTATTCTCTGCCAACCTTGACGATGCGTGGAAAAACGCAGGTAGATGCTCAAAACTACGATGAAATTGTGTCCACATACACGCAGCAGTTTACCGGGCAGCAAACCCAGCTGGCTATTTCCATTTCCAAACAAAAACCGGATTCTGTACTCAATTTACAAATTGAATTGTATGATTATGATAATATTTTGCAAAATACTAATCTGCGTTTATTTGTTGCGGTTGTGGAAGATGAGATTCATAAAAGCAGCCCTCCGGGAAGCAACGGATTAAAGGACTTCAATTTTGTTTTCCGGGGATTTATCAGCTCCAGAACCGGCGATGCGATTTCCGGTTTAGAGAAGGTCTATTCTTTTAACTGGCCTTCCTGGAACTATACAAATACGTATATTGTCGTTTTTATTCAGGACATAATCACTAAAGAAGTTATTCAATCGTCAATTAACTAAGGAGGAAGTATGAACAGATTTTTACTGCTATCAATAATGAGCCTCTGGATTGCAGTCTCAGTTTTTGCAAGTTCAGATAAAAATGCATCTCCTGCAAAAACTTCGGGTGGAGCAACAATCCTGTTTGAGTCTTTTGAAAACGGCGTTCCTCCTTCAGGATGGGCGTCTCTTAATAATGGTAGTTCAAACAGTGGATGGAATGAATCAACAAGTATGTATGAAACGGGTAGTAGCTCTGCCTATATTTCACCGGATTTACCATGGAAAGCTCAGGATGCCTGGATTGTAACGCCAGCATTAGATCTTTCGGGAATCGTTAATGGAAAACTAGTTTTTTATGAAGGTGAACACTATTGGGCAAGCTCTGGTGATACACATAAAATCAAAGTATCTACGACGTCACAAACGGATGTAAATAGTTTCTCAGATTTACTGGTAATGACGCCTGCCGATCATACCGTTAATGGCTTTGGGAATGATCCGGTAACAGTTTATTTACAGGATTATGCCGGAGAATCTACAGTTTATATTGCTTTTCAATATATTGGTGCTTATGCCGATTATTGGTATATTGATGATGTTGGTGTTTATGAAGCAGAAGATCACGATGTACGTGCAGTCAGCCTTGATATGGATTCGCACTATTCAGTATCGACATCTGCCCAGCCTAAAGGGACCATTCAGAACGTTGGTTCAAATACAGAATCATTTTCAGTTTCCTTTGGATATTTAGATTGGGATGGTAGTGAAATAATTATTGAAACAAAAAATGTGACGGATCTACCCATTGGAGATGAAGAAATTGTTACATTTTCGAGCTATACTTTTTCTGCTGAAAATCAATATAAGTATTTTATTAAAACATTGTTAACAGGAGATGAAGATAGTTCAAATGATGTGGCCTATAAAGCAATTGATACTTTTTCCGATACAAAAGATATGGTCTTATTTGAAAAAGGAACCGGCGTTACCTGTCCTAATTGTGTAGCTGCATCAAGGGCTCTAGATAGCCTGCATTCCGATTATCCAGAAACGATGTCTCTTGTAGAATATCATAATTATGATACGGACAACGATCCCTTCTCAACTCCTGATGCTGACGGGCGTACCGGATACTATAATATTACCGGTTATCCTACCGTAGTTGCGGGAGGAACGCATGTAAAAGTTGGCGGTGGCGGCTGTGATGTGGATTGGGTGCCGCTTTATGATGACTATAAGGCTTTTTATGACGCGGTTAGGCAGGAAAATACCGGATTTGGGATAGAACTGACTTTTTCGGAAGCCATTGCAACTGATACAACTATCACGGCAGTTTCCACCACGACATTTAATGCACCTTCGTATTTAAAAACTTTTAAATTGCGTTATGTTCTTGAAGAATCAAATATTCCGTATACGTGGGAAACGTGTATGGAATCTATTGAATTTTGTGAACGGAAAATGTATCCGGATTATAATGGTAAAACATTATACGATGGCAGTACCGCTCCGTATACTGATATGACAGTGACTGATACAATCGTGTTTACTTTTCCATCAGGTGTGGTTAAGGAAAATTCTGATTTAATTGTGTTTATTCAAAATGATGAGAATAAAGAAATTATGGCGGTTGCCAAAGTCAATATGGCAAATGAGCCAAATGCAATAGCAGACAGAAATATAGAGCAGATTCCTACAATGGTAGAAATGGATCAAAACTATCCAAATCCGTTTAATCCTTTAACTTCTATCAGCTATCGTTTAAACAAAGCTACAAACGTGGAGTTGACGGTATTTAATACAGCTGGTCAAAAAATACGTACTTTGGTTTCAGGGGAGCAAGCTGTAGGAGAGCATACTGTTTTGTTTAATGGGGAAAATATGGCAACCGGTGTTTATTATTATAAAATTATAACTAGTAGTTTTACACAAGTACGCAAAATGCTACTGGTAAAATAAAGTTAGATTTTTATATTTAAATGAGGAATACATTTTGTATTCCTCAATTTTTTTAGTTATTGAGGTTATTTTATGAAATTACGTTTTATTTTAATTTCTTTTCTATTAAGTCTTTCTCTTCTTTATTCACAGGACTATTACGTTACCTTTGAAATGGATTCAGTGGGGTATCTGAATCAAAATAACAGCCTGCAACTTGGAGGTTATGTCCATAATACAATAACGGATACCATAACAGTGTCTATGTTTAGAGACCAAAACCTTCCAACTGGTTGGCTTACTTCTCTTTGTTTTGGGAATTGTTTGCCTCCTCAGTTCGAGCGTATTGAAAATGTGAAAATACCGCCGCATGATAGTTTGGTTTATGAAATTAGCTTTGTTTCACCGGAAATAAGTTCCGAAGAAGCGAAGGCGCAGCTTTCTTTCTGGGATGGTACCAGCTATGTTCAGTATTGGTTTACCGCTTCTACCGAGCCAACTTTTTCGGCTTCTGTTCAAGACACATTAGCTGAAATTAATGCTGGTGAAAGCGTGGTTTTTAACGGTATGCTTAAAAATACCTGTAAACGCCAGCGCGTCTATAAAATGTTTGATATAGAAGAAACACTCGCCTATCAATGGACTCTGGAAGCAGGATTCGGTTATAATGTTTTAGCGCCAAATAGCAGGGAAGTTGTGCTGGCTGCTGGCGATAGTATCGATTTCTATTTAAAATATATAACGGATAACACCTCTGCCGGAACATCTGTTACGAATATTTCAATTGCAGATACTTTTCTTAATTATATCTATAGCCAAAAATTTGAAGCTTCCATTTTGCCTCCACCATTTTCTATTAGTGTTGCTGATACCTCGGCCGATACACTGGCCGGGCAAAGTCATGAGTTTTCGGGTTATGTGTTTAACAACAGCGCGAAGGCGTTTACAGCGTTTCTTGTCCGAGAAGAAAATAATATTCCCGCCGGCTGGTCCACCACACTCTGTTTCGGCAGCTGTCCGACATCCGATGTGGATTCAGTAAATTCTTTGATTAACCCCGGCGATAGTCTGGAATATAAAATTACATTCTATTCCGATGCAACGCCGGCAGACGGAGATGTTTTAATGCAGTTCTATGCCGACGGCGAAACAGACACACTGCGGCAGGCTTTCTCGCTGCACACAACGTCTACCGCCATCGGTGAGCAAGCGGGAATTCCCGTGCACGGGTTTGAGCTTCTGGGCAATTATCCCAATCCCTTTAATCCAACGACAGCGATTAGCTATCAGCTTTCAGCTATCAGCCGGGTTGAACTTACCGTGTTTGATATTTCCGGTAAAACGGTTCAGACGTTGATTAATGAACGGCAGGAAGCGGGACGGCATATGGTTCAATTCGATGCGTCTGCTCTTTCTTCCGGTACCTATTTGTACCAGCTTAGAGCCAACGGACAAATTAAAACCGGCAAGATGCTTTTATTGAAATAGAACGCCGTACTTTTATTAAAAATGACAATTTAAAGTTATCAGGATAAATACAGAAATGGTTAACGAAAGTTAAAAACAACCCACCCCCTTTCCCCTCCCTTCCAGAAAAGGGAGGGGTGCCAAAGGCGGGGAGGGTTATCTTGAGGAATACCATTATTTTTTAAAATCATTTTTGTCCTGTTACAATTAAAATTTAAGTTAGAACCAAGAACGGAGAATCCTCTCTGTTCCCGGTTCCAGATAATTGAAATCAGGAACTTCTATGAAAAAACTTTTTTTAATCCTCTTGCTGCCACTGCTTATCAGCGCGCAAAATGTAACACAGTTAGAATTAGACGATGTTAACGGCGACACCTTTGTCCTGGAAGAAAACTTAGACCACGATGCGGTGGTGATTTCGTTTTGGGCTACTTGGTGCCTGCCCTGTAAAAAGGAACATCCGGCTTTGCAGCAGGTAAGAGAAGATTTTGCCGACAACGATGTTTTAATAATTGCCATTTCCATCGATTCACCGCGCAGCCTGGCCAAGGTAAAAAATTATGTAAAATTACATAAATACGACTTTACCTGGCTACTCGATCCCAGCGGGGAAACCGCCCAGGAAATGCTGGTAAACGAAGTGCCCTATACCATGCTGGTGGACAAATCGGGAAAGGTCGTCTTTACCCACACCGGCTACCGCAAAGGCGATGAAGCCGAACTGAAGAAAGAAATCCGGAAATTGCTTAAGTAGAGAATTCGAAAATGAAAAAAAACAGTGTATTCTTTCTTCTTTTTATTCTTACCGCTTCTGCTCCGGCACAGGTCTCCTTCCGCAATCAATTTGTTTATACCAATTGGAAGGACTACGATCGCCAGATTATCGAAGACTGGGCCGATTTAAACTACCAGTTAAAGGCTTTTAAATTCGGCCTGCGCTACGAAATTAACCATCCTCCCGATCCCTTTATTTTTGATAAAGATTATCTTGTGGATGAATACGCGCTGACCTACCGCTATGTGCAGTACCGCTGGAAAAGGATGAATTTTACACTGGGAAACTACTACGAGATGTTTGGCCGGGGACTTACCCTGCGGACTTACGAAGATCGTAATCTGCGGGTGGACAATAATATTGACGGGTTCAAGTATGGCTACAAGGGCCGCAAGTTCCGAACCAAGGTGATTGCCGGAAAAATGCGTGATAAATACAACCGGCGTAAAGATATGCTCTACGGTTTTGACGGAGAAGTAAAACCACTAAAAGGACTGCACATCGGCGGCAGCTATCTGCGCCAGGAAAACGGGAAAAAGAAAGCGGGCAGTATGTGGGCCTCCCGCCTTAATTACGGCCGGGGCTGGTGGGATATTTATACGGAAGCTGTTCGTCCGGACTGGACCAATAAATTAAGCCATTATACCGCCCTAAATCTTTCCTTCGATAAAATTTCCATCACGATGGAATACAAGGATTACGATAATCTTTCCTTCCAGAATTCATACGGTACCGAATATAATGCGGCCCCTTCTTTAAGCCGGGAACATTCATTCTCTTTACTAAACCGTCATCCGCATGCCCTGAATCTGAACGACGAAAAGGGCTACCAGATCGAAGCGGTAATCACACCGTGGGAGATGTGGGAAATTATTTTGAACCACAGTAAAACACGCAGCCACGAAAACCAGCTTCTTTTTAACGAATGGTACGGGCAGGTACATCTGGATTATCATCAGAAGTTCGAAATATACGGCGCCCTGGCCTGGAGTGAAGACCTTTCTACACAAAATATTACGCCGCTTATCGACGGTGCCTTTAATCTTTCCGATCGCGATCAGCTGCATATCAGTTATCAGCACCAGCATACCATTAATACTTTAAAAGCGCCCAATATTTATAAAAGTGAATTTGATAACGAATTTGTATTGCTTGAGTACTCTCGTTCGCCCTGGCTGAGCGCGGCGTTAGTGGGGGAGTGGACCAACGAAGATCAGCTGCCCAACTGGCAGAAAGATAAAAATAACTGGCTATACGGAACACTCAGCTTCAATTTTTGGGAGAATCAGCGCGTCTCTATCTTGTACGGTTCCCGCAAAGAAGGCTTTGTCTGTGTCGGCGGCGTCTGCCGTTACGAACCGGAGTTTAACGGCCTGGAAATCAAAATTAACAACCGCTTCTAAGCAACCGGCGAATCCGGCCGTATTCAGGCAAAAGTACAATCTGACAGGATAAGAGATTCTTTGTCTATTTTCCGGAAAAGCGCCTGCCTTTTTAATTCCAATAAAAGCATAAACTCAGCCCGGGACTGCTTTGCACAAGCCTGGGACTAAACTGAAAATGAAGACCTGTTCCATTTTGAACATCGCCAGCCTTTTTCGATTTTGTATTGAAAATTTCTATTCCTTTTTTTAAATGAGTGTGTGCAATCATTCCGCCCACTAACGTAAGAACGGCTCCGCCTACCACTAAAAGCAGCGGGGAAGAATCATTTGAACTGCTTGACAGCTTGCCATTATTAACATCTTCCGCTTCCTGCAGGGTGTTGGAAAGCATCAGTACAGAACCAAGAAGCATCACAGCACTACCGGCCAGCGCAACGCCATTGTATGTATACGATGTTTTTATTTCCTTAAAAGCTTCCGGATAGCGGCTGATAATTTTTTTAAAATGCGGCCGGCAGTCCATTCCGCTGAAGGTGTAAATATCCATAGGTTTCTGACCGTTTAAGGAGTATTTAATTGGAGAGAAGAATTTCTTTTTAAGCTCGATCTGGTCCTGGGCGTAAATACTGCTTGTAAATAAAAGTATGGCTAAAATAAATCCGGCGGTAAAACGATGAAAAAATGAAGCGTGCATATTACCTCCCTAAGGATAAATGAATGGATTTGATATAAAGTCTGGGAAAAGGAGAATGTTACACAGAATCAGGTTTTGTAAAATGTAAACAAATCATTTTGGTAATGAAAGTAGTTTTTAAAAAATACTTAAAGCGCTATTGCTGAAGATTAATATAAAAACGTGTCTGCGCTTTATGTCCGTCCCGATCGATTAACAGCAGA
>JANTFQ010000057.1 GCA_024763405.1 Calditrichaceae bacterium | reverse complement strand
ATAATTTTTCAAATCTCAACGATATAATTTCCTCTTTAGGCACCGATAGTTTAAAGAACATTCATCATCTTGTTGAACAAACACATAATTTACTTCATGCCGCCTGCTCCCTGTACAACCGGCTGGATGATGATAAAAAATCTTTAATAACCTGGTCGCAATATAACGCACCCGCAGACCTGGAGAAACAGGACACACCCCATGGACATATTTGTTACGAAGCAACAATCCGCGGGAAGAACAAAGTTGTTATTTTGGAAGATCTTAAAGGAACAGAGTATGAGCGGACTGACCCGAATGTCAGGAAGTATAAACTGCGTTCCTACCTTGGTGCACCCATACAGGTAAACAATCAAACGATAGGTTCTCTTTGTGTTGTGGATGTGAACCCGCGGACATTCACCCCATCCGAAATCAACAATATTACCATCCTAGCCAAAATTTTATCGTTGGAGGAAGAGCGAAGGATCGCAAACGAAAAACTTATTCAGTCTGAAAAATTCTATCGGACTCTTTTCGATTCATCTCCAAGCGGGATAATCCTGGAGGATGAGACCGGCACGATCTTAAATGCCAATCCGGCCTTCTGCGCTCTTATGGGCTATGAACCGGACGAATTGATTGGCAAAATGGTTCACGGTTTGACCTCGCCGGAAAAACGTCAAGATGTGGATATGCATATTCAGCGGATTTTGGAAGGAGAAGTCTTACAGTTCGTAGAACAAAGCATCAAAAAAGATGGCAGTCTCTGTTATATGCAGCTTAATGAACGGCGTATTTTTTTACCGGATGGTAAAGCGGGAATTATCAGTATTGCTCAGGATATGACCGAGAAAGTTTTAGCGGAACAAGCGTTACAGGAGAGCGATAAGCGCTACCGGAATTTATTCGAATACGCCCCCTATCCAATTATCATTCATTCGGCGGGAAAGATTGTTGATCTCAATAAGGCTGCGCTTCTTTTCTCGGAGGTGGATGATCGTTCGTTAATTCTTGGGAAATCCGTTATGTCTTTTGTCCATCCGGATTACCGCACACTGGCTGCAGAGCGGATGCAAACGCTGGTCAAAGAGGGAAACGCCCTGTCACTCATAGAAGAAAAGTTTATCACTGTTAAGGGAAATGACCGCGATGTTGAGGTAGGGGTTGTTCCGTTTTTGTTTGAAGGAAAGCCTGCTGCCCAGGTGGTCTTTCGGGATATAACACAAAAAAAACAAGCCGAAATTAAAATAAAGGAAAGTGAAACGCGTTACCGGGAACTGGTTACCCGACTTCCGTTTCCTATTCTGGTGCATTCGGAAGGGAGCGTCCGCTTTATGAATCCGTCTGCGGTACATGTTTTTGGCGGACAGTCCGAAAAAGATTTTCTGGGAAAGCAGATTTCGGATTTTATCCATCCGGATTCTCTGGAAGCCGCCCAAAAAAGAATTCAGGAAATCTATACGTCGGATGTTTCACTTGGATTATTCAGGCATAAATTTGTACGAAAAGACGGAAGTTCCTTTGATGTCGAATTAATGGCTAACCATACGGAGTTTGAAGGTCGGCCGGCCTCCCTCGTTTCCTTTACCGATATCAGTGAGCGGGTTAAAGCCGAAGAAGCGCTTAAAGAATCGGAGCTAAAATTCCGAACCATTGTCGAAAATTCCCATGCGGGTATAATTTTAATCGATAATTCTTATTCGATTACATACAGTAATCCTCAGTTTTCAATCTTAACAGGCTATACGCAAAATAAACTTACGGGAATGGATTTCAGGATATTACTGGATGAAGAAAGCCAGAACCTGGTTTCCGAGCGCTATGCACGCCGGCAAAATGGTGAGTCCGTTCCACCTCAATATGAATTTAATATTCTACGTAAAGACGGTTCCATCCGAAATGCGGAAATCCGTTCTTCCGTTGTGATGGATAACTCTGGTAACCCGATTACGATTGCTCAGGTTCTGGATATCACCAACCGTAAGACCGCCGAAAAAGCACTTTTTGCCAGCGAAGAAAAATACCGTAATCTGGCCGAAACGGCCACCGATTTTATTTTGATTCATGATCTTACCGGTAAAATAACCTATGCAAATAAAGCAGCAATGGATATGTCCGGGTTTGGCACCAAAATCATTAATATGAATATTATACAAATCGTTCCCGAGGATCAGCTAGAAGATTTAAAGGAGCGCGGTAAACGTCGTCGTGCTAATGATGATTCCCGGTTTTTATTTGAAACCAGAGCACTTACGTTTCAGGGCAAAGAAATCCCTATGGAGGTGAGCTCCACTCTGCTCAGGAAACAGGGCAGGCCTTCCGGGGTCCTTCTTGTGGCCAGAGATATTTCCAAACGCAAACAGGCGGAAGAGGCGCTGCGGCAATCGGAACAAAAATTTAAACAATTGGTGGATAATTCACTTACGGGCATCTATATCACTCAGGCGCATATCTTAAAATTTTGTAATAAAAAATTTGTTGAAATCTTTGGATTTAACACAGTCGATGAGATGCTGGGCATTCATGTTAAAGAATTGGTTGAGCCAACAAGTTGGCCCGTCGTGGATTCCGAAGTTCAACAGCGTGAGTCCGGTGCAAAGGAAACATCCCGCTATGAATTTAAATGTGTGCGCAAAGACGGAACTGTTTTTGACGCCGAAGTGCTTGGCGGCCGTATCCGCTATCAGGGGGAGATCGCCGTACAGGGGACGATGATCGATATATCGGAACGAAAAAAAGCCCAGGAGCAGATTTCGCGTTTGGCAACCGTGGTAGAGCAAGCGGTAGAATCAATTATCATTACGGACCTGGACGGTATTATCCAGTATGTAAATCCCTCTTTTACAAAGGTTACGGGATACAGTAAAGAGGAAGCGGTTGGGCAAAAACCAAATATTTTGTCCAGTGGAGAACATGACACGGCTTTTTTTAAAAATTTATGGGATACTATTTCGGCCGGGAAAAAATGGAAAAATGTCATTATCAACAAACGAAAAAATAATGAGCTTTATCATGAACGGGCGGATATTTTCCCCATTAAGGATGCTGCTGGCAAGAATATAAACTACGCGGCTATTCTGCGGGATATATCGGGCGAAAAAAAATTAGAAGCACAATTGCAGCAAGTACAAAAAATGGAAGCAATCGGTACTTTATCCGGAGGGATTGCCCATGATTTTAATAATTTATTGACCGTGATTAACGGACATGCCGAAATTGCCCTGCTGCATACAAATAAAGAAATACGGGCACATAAGGATTTGCTCTCCATTTTAAAGGCCGGGAAGAGAGCTGAAAAATTAACCAATCAGTTGCTGGCCTTTAGCCGTAAGCAAATTCATGAATTAAAAATAGTTGAAATGAATACAGTGATTCAGGATCTGGACAAGATGCTGCGCCGTCTTATCCCGGCCGATATTCAAATTGAATATAAGCTTTCAGCCGAATTGCCTTATATAGAAGCCGATCCGGGGCAGATTGAGCAAATTCTGATCAACCTGGTGGTCAATGCCCGGGATGCTATTAGTGGAAATCCTTCGGGCAAATCCAATAAACAAATTTTAGTTAAGACCAAATTTCAGGATTTTGATGAGGCGTTTGTTGAACGAAATTCTGGAAGCCGGAAAGGACCACACGTTTGTGTGTGCATTCGTGATACAGGCAGCGGTATGGACGAGGATGTGAAGAACCGTATCTTTGAACCCTTTTTTACGACAAAAGAAGTGGGCAAAGGAACGGGTTTGGGATTAGCGACAGTTTATGGAATAGTAAAACAAAATAATGGATATATTCACGTGGATAGCAATCCCGGAGAGGGAACCGAATTTACGGTCTATTGGCCGGCAACCAACCGTGTCCCGGAGCCGGAGCCGGTTCAAAATGCCCATAAAAATAATCTTAAGGGAACGGAACATATTTTACTGGTCGAAGATGATGACGCCGTCCGTAATTTCTCCGGTGATGCGTTGAAAAATTTCGGCTATAAAATTCTCGAGGCCAGAAACGGGAAAATTGCACTGGACATAATCGAAAAGGAAAATGAATCGGTTGATCTTATAATTACCGATTTAATTATGCCGGGAATGAACGGATCCGAATTAATCAATATGATTCGAAAAAAAATGCCCCTGAGTAAAGTCCTGTTTGTTTCCGGGTATACCTATGATCATCTTCATCAGAATGGGGCTTTAAAAGAGAATATCAATTTTCTTCAAAAACCGTACTCTGTTCAAAAATTGCTGGAAATGATTCGTAAAGTTTTGGACTCCTAGAGAACGACTGCTAAAATAAAATTAATATATTCGGGATTCATTCCGAACTAAGACCACAGATAGTTGTCTACAGAAAACGGAGTACAATACCAATTGTATTTGTCTAAACCAACCGGCATCTTAACTATACTTTTAATGATGTATCATTTCGCCTTTGCCGATAATTCTCAGGTATTTGAACATCTTTCCATTAATGACGGACTCTCAAGTTCTACCGTATTTTCGATTTTGCAGGACGACGGTGGTTTTATGTGGTTTGGAACCACAAACGGCCTTAATAAATTTGACGGATATTCCTTTAAGGTATTTGAATATGATCCTGAAGATTCAACCACTATTTCGAATACCAGCGCCGGAAATATTTATAAAGACCACCAGGGATATATCTGGGTGGGTACCTGGGGTGGTGGTCTCAATCGTTTTTCTCCCAAAACCAATACCGCGGTGCGCTATCAGCATGATCCGGAAAACCCGAAAAGTATCAGCGGAAACCGGGTGCAATGTATATTTGAAGACAGTAAACATCGTATCTGGGCAGGAACGTATGCAAACGGTTTAAATTTATTGGATGCTAAAACGGGAACTTTTACGCATTACCAGTACGAAGCCGGCAATGAAAAAACGATTAGCAATAACCGCATCTGGAGTATGGCGGAGGATAGCTTAGGATATATATGGATTGGCACTTCCCATGGTTTAAACCGTTTTAATCCCGATAACGGTGAAATGAAACATTATTTTGCAAACCCTCAGGACAACACGACGCTCTGCCATAATACGATACGCGCTCTGCTTTTTACGAAGAAGAACGCGCTTTGGATTGGTACAGAAAAAGGCCTGGATAAGTATGATTATGTCAAAAACCAATTTAAACGGTTATTGCCCCTGCCGGATAAAAAAGGCATCTCTAATAAGGGAAGAGTGAATGCCATTTATGAAACACGAAGTGGAAATTTATTTATCGGTACGGGGTATGGTGTTGTAAAACTCAATCCTCAGACATATACAAGAGAACGTTATGTACACGATCCTTCCAAACCGGGCAGCATTGGAGATAATGAAGTCCGCTGCATCTTTGAAGACCGGAATGGCACCCTTTGGTTTGGTAACCGGGGCAGGGGGGTGGACAAATTTAATCCCAATCATAAAAAATTTCGAAATTTAACTTTTAGCAGCAGTCCGGAACAGGCTTCTAAAGAGAATACTATTTTTACAATATGTCAGATTAGGGATGACTTATATTTAAACAATTTCAGTAATTTATTGCGCTATAACCTTAAATCGGGAAAACTGTTTCGTTTTAAAAATATATCGGGATCCATTTTGGGTATGGATGATTCAAGAAAACGGACGCTGTACCATTCGCAGATAGACAGCAATATTATCTGGCTCAGTATGAACTCCAATATTAGCCGTTTTAATATAAAAACACATGAAACCCGTAACTACGTTTTACCGAAAGGGAACAAAGATGGCGTTCCTTTTAAGCGCGTTATAACGATATATGAACAATCTTCCCGGTATTTATGGTTGGGAAATTTTCAGGGCGGATTACGCTTACTCGATGTAAAAACGGGAAAAATTCTGAAACATTATTATCATAGAGCAACCGATTCAACGAGCATCAGTCATAATGAAATCTGGTTCATAAAACCGGCTGACCCCGGTTTCTTATGGGCTGGAACGGGAAAAGGCTTAAACCTGCTGGAGATAAAAACCGGCCGCTTTAAGCACTATTTCTTTGACAAAGAAGTGAAGCACAGCAGCCGGATATTTACTTTTTATAAAGATAAACAAGATATCCTGTGGCTGGGTACCGATTATGGGTTGCTGCGTTTCAATCCGAAAAATGGAAAGTATACGAATTATACAAAACAGCAAGGTTTACCCGATAATCAAATTGCCGGGATATGCCAGGATTCCGGAGGCGCCTTTTGGCTGACCACATCAAAAGGTTTGGCTAAATTTAATCCCGCCACCGGGCAATCGACCAATTTTTCGGTGAATGACGGATTGTTGAATCAGGAATATCTTCCTGGTTCCATATATCAAAATAAACAGGGCGAAATTTTTGCAGGGGGCATGAAAGGTCTGGACTATTTTATCCCGGAGGAGATTAAAATTAATCAACAGGCGCCTCCTGTGGTTCTTACCAATATTAAAATTTTAAATAAACCTGTTAAAATAGGTCCAAAGCAAATTTTACATAACGATATCGCATATACCAAAGAAATAACTCTTCAGCATCAGGATTATTTTTTCGCTCTGGAATTTGCCGCTCTGGATTATTCCAATCCCGAAAAAAATACCTATGCCTATAAGCTGGAAGGATTTGACAGTGACTGGATTTATACGAGCAGCGCTTCCAGAACAGCCGCTTACACCACTCTCCCCGGCGGAACTTATACGTTTAAAGTAAAAGGAGCGAATGCAGACGGTATTTGGAATGAAAAAGGAACAGCTTTAAAAATTATTATCGTTCCCCCTTACTGGGAAACCACCTGGTTTCGGCTGCTAATCATTCTTTTAATAACCGGATTGGTGGTCCTGTTTTATAAAATTCGTACGATGCGCATTAAAAAAAGAAGCCGGGAATTACGCCTGATGAACCATCGTCTGAGTGAACAGATAAAAGAGCGAAAACGGGTTGAGCAGGAAAAAGAAAAGCTGCACGCCCAGCTCTTGCAATCCCAGAAAATGGAAGCGTTGGGGACTTTGGCCGGAGGAGTGGCGCATGATTTTAATAATATCCTGACCGTGATAAACGGCCATGCCGAAATTGCGTTATTGAAAAACTCAATGGATCCAGTCCAGAAAAAACATTTTACGGCCATTCAGGAGAGCGGACACCGGGCAGAAGAACTGACCAAACAGCTTTTAGCATTTGGGCGAAAGCAAATGGTACAGGCACAGATCATTAATTTGAATCAAATTATTAAAAAAACAGAAACGATGCTGCGTCGTTTAATTTCGGAAGATATTAATATGGTTACAGAGCTCGGTCCGGATATTCCAAATATTAAAGCCGACCCGAGCCAGATTGAACAGGTTTTGATGAATCTAATCATTAATGCACGGGATGCGGTACAAGATCAAAAGATGAACAAAACCGAAAAGCGTATCGAGATTAAAACGGAATATAAAGAGGCAGGCGAACCAATTGTCCGTCAATATACGGAAAAGCCGGATATGCCCTATGTGATGCTTTCGGTTACCGATAATGGGAAAGGCATGGACCTTACCGTGCAGGAACATATCTTTGAACCGTTTTTTACGACGAAAGAAATTAGCAAGGGCACCGGTCTGGGGCTGGCTACGGTATACGGAATTGTCCGGCAGAATGAGGGCAATATTTTTGTGACCAGCCATCCGGAAGAAGGTTCCATTTTCAGTATATTATGGCCGGCCACATCCGAAGAAATCAATATTGTAACCGATACAGATTATGAAAACCAAAACCTGGAAGGAAATGAACGGATTCTGCTTGTGGAAGATAACCGGGCGGTGCTTGAGTTTGCTTCTGCAACATTGAAAAATTTCGGCTATCCTGTAGAAGTCGCCTTAAATGGCCTAGAAGCTCTGGATATTGTACAGAAATCGTCCGAACCCTTCGATCTGATTGTAACCGATTTGATTATGCCAGAAATGAACGGCCAGGAATTGATTGAAAAATTAGAGACGCAAATTGAAAAGGATAAGGTCCTTTTTGTTTCCGGGTATACGTTTGATCATCTGCTTAAAGAGGGCTGGCTGCGGGAAGATATTCATTTTCTAAAGAAACCTTATTCGGTCCGCGCCTTCGTTGGCAAGATCCGCCGGATTTTGGACGATGGTCTTTAAATATTTTAGAGCAAATCGACCGTATCGATTTCCCTGCATTGACACAATCAATGCAATCCGCAACAGACAATGTGTCTCGTGGGATAAAAAACTCTTCCATCTTACACTTGACATAAATTTTTATTTCCAATAAATTGTTGGCTTTAGCGGGAGTAATTCAGTGGTAGAATGTCAGCTTCCCAAGCTGGACGTCGCGGGTTCGACTCCCGTCTCCCGCTCCAAAAATGTTCCTCTTTAGAGGCCTGCAATTAAAAGACTCCTACTCATGAAAATCTCCCCTAAAAATAATTTCCATACACGTACTATTTCCGCCGTTTTTTTAATGACAGTTCTTTTACAGAGCTGTGGCTTCAATTTAAGTAAGGAAGCTCCAGGTTTAAGGCAGGAAGCGGATCACTGTTATAAAGAAGGGCTTGCTTCATTGAAGAGCGGCAGCCTGGTACAGGCTGAAATTTGTTTTAAAAATGCTCTGGATAAAATAAACCCTTATGCGCCGGCACTGGAAGGGATGGCACAGATTTACTTTCGGCAGAACCTAATAAACGAAGCAAAACACTATCTAAGTGCGGCAATAGAAACAGATCATAACTGGCTGCCCGCCTACATCTTGAAGGGGCGGATTCTGCTCCGGGAAGAAGATTATGATTTGGCCCTGGAAGAATTTCAGAAAGCCGAAAATATCAGCCATCAGCATCATCTGCTTTTGATGGAGAAAAAACTACAACCTTATTTAGCGGAGGCGTACGCGGGAACGGGCAATTTTGAACAAGCGCTTTTTCACTACCGCCGGGCGCTGGCACAGAATCCGGGCGACACGGAACTGCAGCAGAAGAGAAGCCAGGCCGAACACGGCCGGTTATTGTTACAGGGTAAGGGAAATGCAGTACGAAAAATCATTTTAATGAAAACGGTTTCACGGGCAGATTTAGCAGTTTTGCTGGAAGAATATCTGGATGCGGATATTGTATCGGATACGCTGATTAAAGCAAGCATCCGGGATCTACCGATGGATGCGAGGAAGGCACAGGCAGTAAAAAATATGGTAGCTTTGGGATTATTGCCGCTGCTGCCGGACGAGACCTTTCACCCTTCGGACCGCGTGGACAGGGCGGAGGCAGCACTTTTTATGGAAGAAATTTTAAAACGAAAATCACCTGGATTTAGCGCGGTGCCTGCCGTTGCTTTTAAAGATGTGGAATCCTGGCAGCCCTATGCATGCGCGGCTGCTGCAACCAATTCTCTAAAACTACTTCCGGCGGTTGAAAACGAATATTTTTTCCCAGAGCGTTATATAAGCGGCCGTGAGGCTGTTGAAATGGTCTATCGTCTAACGGAAATTTTAAAGCTTCCGTCCTTTCCAGTGAATCTTCTGCGGAATAAACGTGGCAAAACTGAACACGATTAGATAAAAAATATAAAAGAGCTCGAAGGATAAAAAATAGCGGCGCATTCGATCCCGCCCGAGAATACGTAATCCCCGTTTTACAATGAAATAATCCATTCCCAAAATTAAACCGATTCCGGCCGCCGCCTGTAATTTCCAGTTTTGCAGAAAAAAAACAGCCAAGATAACAAGATGCGCTGCCAGTGAAAATCCGGTAATAAAATAGGCCCATGGCCGGGCGCTGCGACCGCCGCGTGTCCATCTGAGCCGTTGCCGAAAAAAGGCGGTAAAGGTCTTAACCGGTTTGGTGAAGATAGTGTTTTCGGGATCCAGTGTATGCCGGACTTTCCAATCCGTCTCACTGAGCATCGTTTTCATTAAAAGATAATCTTCGGTTACAGAAAATCCCAGCTTTTTAAAGCCACCGATTTCATCATACATTTTTTTGCGAAAACAAAAATTATTACCAAGAATGGTAATAGGCTTTCCTGCGTGACTGCTGGCGGCGGCAATGGTCTGCAGGTAAAGCCAGTCCAGAGCCTGGATTTTATCAAAAAAAGAAGCGTTGTGTCCGGGTAGTTCCATTCCCGCCGGTGGTGTGAGCGAGGTGAGTCCGCCCACCATTCCGGTATTTTCTGTAAAATAGGAAATGTGTGTCCGAATCCAGTTTGGCGGAACGATGCAATCGGCGTCGGTTATTAAAATGATTTCCTGATCCACCTGCTCAAGCCCCTGGGACAGAGCGTTCATCTTTCCTTTCAAACCGTCTTTTTCTTCCCGAATCTCAATTAGATGAAAATTGGCGTGATCCCGGATAATTTCCTGTGCGATTTCTGCTGAGCGGTCGGTGGAACCATCATTCAGAATAAATACATCGTATAAATCCGCCGGGTAGTTATGGCCGGACAAAGAGTGCAGACAGGCAGCGATGG
>JANTFQ010000056.1 GCA_024763405.1 Calditrichaceae bacterium | reverse complement strand
AACCCTCCCCTCCCGCCAGCCGGCGGATTTCCCCTCCCTTCCAAAAAAAGGGAGGGGATTACCCTTCGACTTCGCTCAGGGTACAGAAGTGGGTTGGATTTAAGTTCCTATAAAATAGACATCGCTCTTCACATTGATATCACTGACATTAATGGACTGTTTCCAATTCTAAACAGGACACGAATGAATAAAAATAGTATCACCACTATTTTTTGCGGTGCAAGACAATCAGCGCCCGGGAAGGCAGATATAAACGCAGTATATTTCTTATAACACCGTCACGATGCTCTTTGGCGGTAAAAAATGTTTGTCCTGCCTCAAGTCTGCCGTGCCCCGCAAATTCTTTCGCATCGGAGTCCAGCACCAATTGATACGCACCCGGCAGTACTTCGATCGCGTAATCCGGAAAAGAAGCAGAAGGATGAAAATTAAAAAAGAAAAATAAATCGTTGCGTTCGAATACCAGAATTTTATCCGCATTGTGTATGAAAACACGCTGTGGAAATGTATCGTAAATTTGATACTCCCGGATTAATTGCAGCAGAGCTTTATCAAATTTTAAAAGATAGAAATAATACAGTTCTTTGTGTTCGGCAAGCGACCACTGCCGGCGGGCGTATTTATGCGACCAATTATTGCCTTCCCGCGGAAAATCCACCCATTCCGGGTGCCCGAATTCATTTCCTATAAAATTCAGATAACCGTTTCCCGCTGCCACCGCAGACGCTGCCCGGGCCATTTTATGCAGGGCGACCGCTCTTTGAACAGCCAGATTCCCGGAATCGATCTGCATCGAATGATACATCGCCTCACCGGCCATACGAAAAATAGCCGTTTGACCGCCGACAATGGCCTGATCGTGACATTCGAGATAGCTGATAGTCTGTTCGTCCAGACGGCGGTTAGATAACTCATGCCACAGCGTTTCCATTGGCCAGTCTTCATCTTTCATATCAAACAACTTAAACCAGAAATCGGAAACCCCCATGGCAAGCCGGTAATCAAAACCGCATCCGCCCTCTTCCTGAGCGGCACCCAGTCCCGGCATTCCGCTTACATCTTCCGCGATACTAATGGCCGCGGGGTTTACCGTATGAATCAGTTTGTTGGCCAGCGCCAAATAGGTGAGCGCATCCTCATCTACCTGATCATTGAAGTAATCGTTATAGGTTGTAAATGCAAATCCAAGCCCGTGATGTTTGTACAGCATGCTGGTAACGCCATCGAACCGAAAGCCATCTACCTGGTACTCATCTAACCAAAAACGACAGTTCGATAATAAAAAATGAAGCACTTCCGGTTTTTCATAATTAAAGCAGAGGGAATCCCAGGCCCTGTGTTCACCGCGTTCCCCATCGTGAAAATACTGATAGCGCGTACCGTCAAACCGGGCCAGCCCTTCACGCTCATTTTTAACGGCATGCGAATGTATTAAATCAATAACCACCCGCAGACCCAAACGGTGCGCCTCATCTACCAGCGCCTTAAATTCATCCGGTGTTCCGAAACGGGAAGTGATGGAATAAAAATTAGCGACGTGGTAACCAAAAGAGCCGTAATAGGGATGGCCTAAAATAGCCATCAACTGAACGGTATTGTAACCCAAATCAACGATGCGCGGCAGTACCGTTTCCTTAAATTCTGCAAAGGAAGCAACCTTTTCCTGTTCGGAAGCCATACCCACATGGGCCTCATAAACCAAAGGCGCCTCGCTACTTTTCGGAGTGGAATGTTTAAAAATATATGGAGTTTCCGGAAACCATATTTGCGCCGTAAATTCCAGGGTTTGATTATCCTGTACAATATAACGCGCATAAGCCGGCAGCCGTTCACCGGAGCCACCGTCCCAGTAGATACGCAGCCGGTAATGCTGAGCGTGTTTTAAAGCGTTTTTAGGAAGAAATATTTCCCATACACCGTTTTTTTTGATGCGGGTTAACTGGTATTCCGGCAATTCCCGCCATTCGGAAAAGTCTCCGATTAAAAACATATTTCGTGCATTGGGCGCCCATTCCCTAAAGACCCATCGATTGTTCTTAAAATGCAAACCAAAATAAGCATGGCCCGCGGCGAAATCTTCAAGACGCTGCTTACCACCGGTAAGCTTTTGCTCCGTTTGCCTGATTTTTTCGGCTCTCCACTCAAGATGGCCGCGGAATGCATCCAGCCAGGGATCACGCATCAGGGGACGCTTTTGATTGGGAATGTGTTTGGTTATTATCATCGTAAATTAAACCAGAGGACGTTTGAGCATGGTTTCATAAATATCAATATAGCGCTGCGCCGTAACACTGTGGTTAAAGGTTTTTTTGGCCTCGGTCATTATTCTGGAAATCTGATGTTTCTTTTTGGCGGCAGGCAGTTTAAAAAAGCGCATCGCTTCATCCATTGCCCAAAACAGTCCGTTGGAATCGTAGTTTTTAAATAAAAATCCGCTTCCACTGTCTTCGGAAATATTCAGCGGTTCAACCGTATCATGCAGACCGCCTGTATCGTGTACGATAGGCAGCGACCCATAGATCTGGCTAATCATCTGCGGAAGGCCGCAGGGTTCAAAAAGTGAAGGCATCAGCATAAAATCAGAAGCTGCGTATCCGCGATGTGACAAAGGATCATCAAAATCAACAACCACCACCCGTTCCTGAAATCCATGGAAATTAACAATTTCTCTGAAAACAGATTGAAAACTGCCGTTAGCCACAATGGCGATCTGCAGATTATCATCCCAGTATTTGGATACCACACGGTACATAATATCGGCCAGTAACTGGCATCCCTTTTGAACCGGATCCAAACGGGAAGGCCAGAAAAACAGGGGCGCTTTTTTATCTACTTTTAATCCGGTACGCAGCTGAAACGATGTTTTATTATCCGCCTTGGCTTTTACGTGCGTTTCTGCATTATATTTAAATAAAATATACTTATCGCTTTCGGGGTCAAACGCAGGGTCCGGCGCATTTAAAATACCCTGGGCACAATTAGCCTGTGCCTTTCCGGCAATTTCACGACGGATATAATCCGGAATGAAATCATGCTGACCATCCGCAATTTCTTTTAAAAACGTCGGGCTTACCGTATTAATAAAATGCGCACCGAAGATACCGCTGGCCAGCAGGTCTACCCGGTTACTGTCCCGGCTTTCTTCATAATTATACGGAGGATTTTCATAATAGAGATTCTGCCAAAATTCACCGGCGTCAATTCCACGGTCTTCAATGAAGGCCAGCGAAAGTTTATTGGTATGAATATTATGCACCGTAAACAGACTGGGAATCCCAATTCTGCGAGCCATCCCCGGAATCAGACCCGTCATCCAGTCGTTGCAATGAATAATATCCGGTTCCACTTTGGGAATAATATTGTTTATTACTTCCCGCTGAAAAGCGAGAGCAAATTTTAAGCTGTCTAATTCATAATCGCTGTAAACAGATTCCCGGTAATAAAAAGCCCGGTCTTCCGCAAGATGAACGCGCTTATTGGAAAGATGCGTCATATAAAGACGTAGTTCACTTTCCACCATGCGGGCAACGTCAATATTAAACATCCTGCGGTAATGCGGCAGGGCCACATGCACATCCGCTCCTAATTCATTAAGAGAAGAGACAAGCGAGGCCGAAACATCCGCCAGGCCACCTGCTTTGGCCCGCAGTACGTTGGACATATTGCCCATTCCATGCGGCAGATAGGTGATCTCCGGTGTGACAATTAAAATACGCGGTTTATGTTTCCTGCTACTCGACGCTGTTTTCATTTTTTCCCCGCATTAGAATTGAACTAAATAGTCTGTCATTCCGGCCAGCAAATAAATCCGGGCTTACTGTTTTTCCAGTTATCGCCGTTTGGCGTAATTCTGGCCGTCAGGCCAAAACGTCCTGAATGCTCGCACTTCACATTATATTTAAACAGAAAATAACCATCTCCCAAATCTTCTGAAAGCTCCATTACCAAAGGATTGCCTTCAAAAATTTGATTATGATTGTTTACCTGCCCGCTGTATAATTCCACATCAATATCTTCCGGACTCAGTTCTCCTAAAAAAGCTTTAACCGATACCGGGAAGACATCGCCCACATGTGCCGTATTTAAATCACCTTCTACATGCGGTTCTTCAATTTTTAATTTATCAAAATGTGCAATCAGGCGTGCTTTCTGCTCCCTCAGTTCTTTAGCCGCGGCAGCGTCGTTTTCGAAAAGCCGATCATATTCCTGTACTGCAGGAAGGTAGAATTTTGTACTGTATTCATTAACCATCCGCGTGCTGGAAAATGTACCCAGTGCCATGGCAATGGATGCTTTCATCATTTTAAGCCAGCGCAGCGGAAAGATTCCTTCGGAACGTTCGTAGAAGAGAGGCACAATTTCGTTTTCAAAAAGATTGAAAAGCGCATTGGATTCAAAGGCGTCACAGTCTTCGGCATTTTCATAATTATCATTCGATGGAACCGCCCAGCCTCTTTCCGGTGTATAGGCTTCGGCCCACCAACCATCCAGAATACTGCAGTTCAATACACCGTTTGCAGCCGCTTTCATACCGGAGGTGCCGCTCGCTTCCATCGGACGCCGCGGGGTATTAAGCCAAACATCCGCACCCTGAACCAGATCGCGGGCAAGTGAAATATCATAATTTTCCAGAAAAACCATTTTACCCCGAATACTTGGTTTTTGCGAGAACTGAATAAGTTCCTGAATAAGATTTTTACCATCTTTATCCGCCGGATGCGCTTTGCCGGCAAAAACAAACTGTACCGGCCGTTCCGGATTATTGATTAGCTGTTCAAGCCGTTCCGGGTTTTTAAGTAAAAGAGTGCCGCGCTTATAGGTGGCAAATCGCCGGGAAAAACCAATCGTCAACACATTAGGATCGAGCACCTTATTGTCTTTTAATGATTTACCAAAGGCGCTGTTACCGGTTGCCTGTGCTTCAATGTTTCTTCTGCAACGCCGGATAAGCGTGTGCCGGCAGGACTCATGTGCCATCCACAATTCTTCATCGGGGATATCTTCCATCGAAGCGGTCAGCTTTTCTTTGTCCAGACTTTGTGACCAGCCGATTTCAAGATAGCGGTCATACAATCTGCGCTTGCGCGTGGAAAGCCAGGTGGCAATGTGAACACCATTGGTAATATGTGTAATGGGAATTTCATTGAGCGCTCTGCCCGGCCAGACATTCTGCCACATCTTGCGCGATACAACGCCATGAAGCTCACTCACGCCGTTACTGAAGGCAGACATACGCAGGCCAAGAATAGTCATGGACATCTTTTCCTCAACCTCTTCCTCAATTGCCGGCGCTTCCGGCGCTTCTAACCCCCAATTGATGATGCGCTTTGTTTTCAGTTTCGTTTCATCCTGCAAAGCATCGAGATAGGGCTTTAATAATTTAATTTCAAAGGCTTCATTTCCGGCCGGTACAGGTGTGTGCGTTGTGAATACATTGGTTCGCCATACAATCTCCAGCGCCACGTCTAAATCGAGATGAAAGGCATCCACGAGGTGTGGAATCCGTGCCAATGAAAGGAACGCCGCGTGGCCTTCATTCATATGACAAACAGCCGGCTCAATTCCCATTTGTACCAGCGCCTTAAAACCACCAATTCCGAGTACAAGCTCCTGCTCAAGACGCATTTTTCGATCCCCGTCATAAAGCCGCCGGGTGATTTTCCGAAATTCCGGAGGATTTTCCGGGAGTTCCGTATCCAACAGGAACAGACGGATATTACCTACCTGCAATTTCCAGACTGCCGCAAGTACCTCTTTATCGAGCAATCGTACTTTTACCGTAACTTCATTATTATCCTTATCCACAGCCCGGGTTAAAGGCATATAGTAAATCTCATTTTCCGGATACTGCTCTAACTGACGGCCGGTGTAATCGAGTATTTGTTTAAAATAACCTTCCTGATACAGCAAACCCACCGCGACAAGGGGCAATTTTAAATCGGAAGCCGCCTTTAAATGATCGCCGGAGAGAATACCGAGCCCACCCGAATAGATGCGGATACTCTCGTGGATACCGTACTCCATCGAAAAATAGGCGGTCACCTTTTCAGTTTCATTTAAAGCAGGGTTTATCCTGTTCTCATATTCGGTTTTAATCCGTTTAAGCTGCTGCAGATAACTTTTATTCTGCGCCAGCTCTTCGAGACGTGCCTGCGGCACCATCGCAAGAAAACGCCGGGTATTACCCGACATGGAATGCCAAAGCGCCGGATCAATCCGCTCAAATAATTCGGAAGCCGCGGGATTCCACGACCACCACATATTAAAAGAAAGCTCTTCTAAAAAGCGTAATTCATCCGGAATTTTAGGCGCTATATTAAAAACTTTCACTTTCGTCATTATTTTCTCCAAATTATTAAAAGCACAGCTTGTGCTTATTCTACTACCATTACACTATTTACTGTTCCCATCGAATTGGCTTCAAAATTAGGGTTTTGGGGATCGATGCTCCAGTTTCCGTCGATATAGAATTTGTATTCGTAAGTTCCCGGTTCTAAAAGCATCACAGCCTGGTATTCGCCGGTATTATTTTTATCCTTAAGAAAGCGTTTTTCAACATCCCAGTTATTGAACGTTCCGGCAATGGCGATTTTTTTACCGGGTTCGGATTCGATACGAAAAGTTACCCGTTTTCTTCCAGTGGCTTTTGTTTGTTTTTTCTTATTCATTATGTACTCCTGCCAAATTGAATTTTCGAGTTATTTATACGTTGTTTTTCAAAGCGTAAGATGTAAAAATTTTTTACTTTTTCCAAATAAAAATAGGTGATAAAATTTTTCGCTGGCAAACTAAGAAAAAACAAATTGGATTTTAAAATTATTGTTTAAGAACCCACCCTCCCAATAAAAAGCATCGGGAACCCTCTGTTGACGCTTCAAGGGGGGGGGAACGGGAAGGTCAAAATATTGAATACCCCCAATGCTGTTTTCTGACTTTATGGGCAGATACTAATGAAATAAGTGATTTGATATTCCCGGCTGGTTTAAGATAATAATTTCAGAACCCGATAAAACTCCGAAACACCCCATGCTTGTGCGCCGCAGCCGCGTGCTTTATGCGGCGCGCTGCCGTCACAAATTTCAGGCACAAATCCGATTGCTCCATCTTCCAGCAGTGTCCGGGATGAAAGCAGAAGCGCCCGGCAGCGTTCCCGCGCTTTCTTTCCGGAAATCTGATACAACGCTTCCACATAAGACGGGAAAGGCCAGGTCCAGGCGGTTCCGTTATGATAAGCGGGTTTGCGGCTGGTATCTTCATCGCCTTTATATTGGTCAAAATAAGGTGCCTGGGGATTATTCAGCAACTGCCCCTTCCAGGAAACCGGAAGGGGCCGGTTGAGCGGCCTATCAGCCAGACTGCGCATAGCGCCCGGAACAACCAGTTGCTCGCAGGACGAAATAATATTTTTCTGCATTCCCGCCTCAGTTACAGCTCCCAGTGTAACGGCAAAAAGCTGGTTGGGGCGACAGGCGTCGTCGGCTTCCGCTTGACCTGCCGGTGTTTGAGAATCGGCGTGCAGACAGTCGGATAAATATCCTCTCTGCGGCAGCCAAAAGTATTTTTCAATTGATTTTACTACCTGTTTTTGTAACGCCACCCATTCCGGAATATAGCGGGAAATAAAGTTAAGCGCCGCTGCCCACAAAGCCTGAATTTCGATGGGATACCCCTCCCGCGGCGTGCCGGCCGGATAGTTGGTATCCATCCAGGTAAAATGCGGCGGACTGAAAATCAACCCGCTCTCTCTATCCATTTTAATTCCGGTTGAAGTGCCGGCAGCGTAATGCCGCACAATGGATTCCAGTACCTCTAACAAGGTACGGCCGCCACAGTCCTCCTTTAGGATAGCTTCATTACCGGAATGCTGCACAAAATCTTCCACCGCCTTAAAAAGCCACAGCGGGGCGTCGCTTGTTTCGCGGTTGGAATTATCCGCTCCACGAATCACATTGGGGATGGTTCCGTCCTGCTCAAAGGCGGCAAACTGTTTTATGATATTCCGGCTTTCTTCCAGCAGACCGGCGCTGATAATTCCACGCAGGCTAATCAGCGTATCCCGGCCCCAGTCTAAAAACCAGGGGTACCCGGCAATAACGGTTTGGAACTGATCCCGCTTTACGATAAACCGTTTCAGAGCACTAAACGTGATTTTTTCGGGCTCCGCTGTTTGTTCTAATCCGGATTCGGGCCAGAGAATTTCTATTTGTTCCATTTTGGCGTCAGGCGCTGAACGCTTAAAATCCGCGCGGGCAGAGAGTTCTTTTTGTTCACCGTCTTTTAAAGAAAATTCAAAATAACCAGGGCTGAATAAATCGGTGTGCGCCTCCAGACCCCGTTCTTCCTCTTCCGCAAGGAATTGCATGTACTGCCATTCCGGCTGCCAGATAAAATCGGATCCGGGAAGCGCCATTTGCAAAGCCCGCTCCGAATGCGGCGCAAACAGAAAGCCGTCTTTTTCTACCTGAACCGCTTTTTTAAATTGTTCTTCCGCGCCCTGGTAGGCTTTGGTAACCTCGTGGTTTAAACGGTCTTCGAGATCGGGACGCAGGATGATTTTTAACGGTATTCCCTGTTGCGGTAGAAAACCGTTCTGTTTTGTTTCCTTTGGCCGTTCAAAGTGGAAACGCAGCGCATTGGCGTTTAGTGCTAACTGAAACGTAATTGTTATCGCAGCAGTTTTGCCCTGCCCGGTAGGAACCAGAAACTGCCAGCGGGCGGAATTATTTGTGCCGGCGGTAAACTGCTTCAGTACTTTTAAATTAAGCTCAGTGGAATAATCATTGGAAACTACCCAGGCCCGTAAACGGGTAAACAGCACACGGCGGTCGACCGGAAAATCGGGGTTGCCATTAGCCGCTAACATAGCGTCGTACTTACTGTGCAAACGGCCCCAGTCCGCGCGAATCTGACTCATTCCACCAAGATAATTAGCGGCAATGAGCATCAAATTTTTCTGTTTTATTTCTTCGCCTGAGAAAGAGGTACGCAGTGCAGCAGAATCCTGAACCGGAAGCAACTGTAAAATTCCGGTTTCCCTGCGCGTTTTACCGTTTTCATAAATAGTAATTTTTAACTGGCGGTATTCGGAAACCGTAGCAGACGCTTTTTGTTTTTTAAAAATATAAAAATAGCGGCCTTCTGCGGATGGCAAACCGACTCCCGCTTCGACAGTCTGAACACCATTTTTAATCTCCGCCCGAAACGGAGCGTCGCTTTTTACGATCAGCAGATCGTCCGCAGGCAAAAGCACGATGCGCTTATGATCAAGCCCCTCGGTCCAGGTGGTTAGTGCGGGCAAAACAGACCCGCTCATTTGGGCGCAAAATTCTTCCGGATTTTTTGTAAAGGCAGCGGTGAGGATTTCCTCATCGAAGGCGCTTACATCGCCGAATCCCTGATATTCGGTGAGTACTTTAAACATTTCCGCGCGGATACGCTGCTGCAGCGCATATTCTGGTTCGCTATAGGTTGTTCTACTCAGAGCCGATTCTAATTGCCGCAGGTCTTCTTCCCGCGTCGTCAAACACAAAACCTGCCGGGGTTCAAGGACCAATCTGTTCTGTTCTTCTTCGCTTGTACAAAGGATTTTCCGGCCGGATAGTAAATCGAACAATGTTTCTCCGGTGGTGGGAAATTCCGCTTGCGGCCAACGGCAGCGGACCGTGCTGCTTTCATTCAGATTAACAAGAATCAGTATTTTGCCTTCCTTTGCGGCGTCTTCGCGAGCCACGGCGATGGAATCCGCGCTACCGCATTTTATAAGCCGTAGAGAACTGCGGGCAAAAAATACCGGATGAATGGAAAGTAAAATCTGGAGTCTGCGGATTTGTTCAACCTGGTTTTCTGCACTGCCCCAGTTGAGCGGCAAAGCGCCGTGCACATCTATTTTTTCCGTGGCAAACCATTCCACCCCATTTGTAATACCCAGTGTGCCGTTGTAGGACAGGAGTGCGGAAAGCGCGGTACGCATCATCGCATATTCTTGCGATTCCATTGCGAGGCGATTGTTGTCGTGGGTTTCGGCAAAGTGCACCAGTAGACCGCTATTGTTATTTATGGTCTCACAATAGCGGAGGTACGGTTCTATTTGCTCTTTTGTATAATTCTGAAACAGCTCGGAATAGGCCCAATTCAGTCCGCCCGATTCCAGCAGTTTTTTCTGCAAATCCAGCGGCCCGCCAAGGCCTTCCAATAGAAGAATAGCGTCCGGATATTCCGGCCTTATTTTCGCGTTAATAACTTCCCAGGCCTCAAAGGGTATTTTATAGCCGGCGTCGCAGCGAAAGCCGTCCACTCCGAGACGCAGCCAGAATAAAAAAACCTCCGCCATATAATCGGCGACCTGTGGTTTTGAATAATCGAGTTCCACCAAATCAGCCCAAACCACACCCCAGGCGCCCGGACTAACAAAGGACT
>JANTFQ010000055.1 GCA_024763405.1 Calditrichaceae bacterium | reverse complement strand
GGAGCAGAGCAGACAACGGGACGGAATGTGGATATGCTGCTTGATGTAAATCTCGAAATTACGGTTGAACTGGACCGTAAAACAATGCTCGTTTCCGATTTGTTAAAAATGGGAAAAGGATCGATTATTGAACTGGAAAAATCGGCAGGCGAACCGCTGGATATTTTTATTAACAGCCGTAAATTTGCAGAAGGCGAAGTCGTGGTGATTGATGATAAATTCGGTATCCGGCTAACCCAGTTGTTAAGTCCCAGAGACCGCATTAAAAGCCTGGGCGTATAGAATGCAGAGCAGTAAACTAATGTGGCGGCTTCTTTTACTGGTTGTCGTAATGCTTACGATAAATGGACCGGCATACGCGCAAAATGTGGGGGATTCCATCGTTTTCGCGCAGGAAGACAGCGTTTTAATTGCCCAGAATCATCCGGAAAAAATAGGCGGTTATTTCTACCGGATTTTTTTCGTAACCGCGGTCATTTTGATCCTCTTATTATCCGTTTTGTATTTTTATAAAAAATTAGGCGGTAAGGGCCTTACTCCAAATCGTACTAAAATTCATATTCTTGCCCGGCAAAATATCGGCCCAAAGCAAACGATTGTGATGGTGGCCATCGAAGGGAAAAAATACGCGCTTGGAACTACGGACCACTCGGTAAATTTAATTGCAGAATTGGGGGAAGTCTCCGAAGATGAATTGCCTGTGAATGATATAAAACAGGTTTCGCAGAATTTTACTTCTGTTCTGTCCAAACTGGTAAAAAAACAATAAACAGGAAAAAATTTCCCCCTGCGAAAATCTTTTTACCGTCCTCTTCCTATAAATATATTTTTTATACCATTTAAAGCCCGTAATACCGGCATTCATTTTAAAAAAAAGATGGCACAGGATTTGTCTAAGAAACAATGATTATTATTCATTGATCGAGGATAAATCTTGAAGCTGTTAAAAAATATACTTCCCATCTTGTTTTTAATATTGGTATTTGCGCTTCCTCAAAGTGCCGCTGCACAGGTTGCCATTCCAAAAATAAGCATCGGCGTGGATAAATCCAATAATCCGGCTGAACTGGTCAATACACTTCAGATTCTTTTTCTCATTACCATTCTCACCCTGGCGCCATCTATCATCATGATGATGACTTCCTTTACACGCATTATTATCGTTTTTCATTTTCTGCGTCAGAGTCTGGCCACGCAGTCGGTTCCCAGTAATCAAATATTGGTTGGCCTGGCCCTTTTCATCACTTTTTTTATTATGAAACCGGCGCTGGTAAAAATCAATGATACCGCGCTCCAACCCTATATTCGCAAAGAAATCTCACAGCAGGAAGCCCTAAAAAATGCTTCCATTCCAATAAAAGCTTTTATGCTTAAACAGACACGGAAAAAAGATATTAAACTGTTCATTAATCTAAGGGGTGGACAAAAACCTAAATCAGTTGATGATATTACTCTTGAAACATTAATTCCGGCGTTCATCATTAGTGAACTAAAAACCGCATTTCAGATTGGTTTTTTATTGTACCTGCCTATGCTGTTAATTGATTTGGTGGTGGGAAGCGTTCTTCTTTCGATGGGCATGATGATGCTGCCCCCGGTGATGATTGCCATGCCCTTTAAACTGCTCCTTTTTGTATTGGTAGACGGCTGGTATTTGATCGTTGAATCATTGGTAAAAGGATTTTAGATATGACAACGGATTTTGTGATCTTTATCAGCAGAGAAGCGCTATTAACAACCATGTATATTTTACTACCCATCCTGGGAACCGGGCTGGTTGTGGGACTGCTTATTGGTATTTTCCAGGCCACCACACAAATTAATGAAATGACGTTAACCTTCGTTCCAAAGATAGTATTAGTGTTTCTGGTCATTTTTCTATTAATGCCCTGGTTCCTTGATTTAATGATGGGTTTTACACATGAAATCTTTAACCTTATCGTAACGGTAGCGCATTAACATGTTTGACGCAATCGATCAAATTAGCCGCTTTTTACCCGTTTATCTTCTTGTTTTTGGAAGAGTGAGCGCCATGACGGCCAGTATGCCCGTATTAGGATATTCAACGGTTAATATAAAAGTACGCTTTCTGATATCCATTACCATTACCGCCATCATCGCACCCGGATTAACCCATACATTCAGCGCCCATTATACCAGTTGGATTCCGTTGGTCCTGGATATGTCACGGGAAATATTCGCCGGTTTAATGATTGGTTTTGGTGCGCGTATTATTTTTGAAGGGATCACCATTGCCGGTTCGTACATCGGGTTGCAGATGGGTATGGCCATTATGAATGTGTTCGATCCCAGCAGTCAGCAGCAGCAACCGATTATCAGCAATTTCTGGCTGCTGATCATGGTTACCTTTTTCGTGGTTACAAACAGTCATTATTTTCTGATAGCCACTATTTTTGATAATTTTAAATTCATCCCGCTGGGAGCGGCAGCTTTTCATCCGTCGGTTGGACGTGAATTTTTATACGCTGGTACGCAGATGTATGACATTGCTTTAAAATTCGCGGCGCCCACTCTCATTTTTCTGTTAACCATCGATGTTTCCATCGGCTTTATGGCCAGAGTTATGCCGCAGTTAAATGTGTTTTTTATCAGTTTGCCGCTCAAAATTGGGATGGGCATGTTTCTATTGGTTGTATCGTTAAAAATATTTCAGAGTTTTTTCGGTTATATATTTATGCAGTTGGAAACATTTGTAACCGTGATTATAAAGGGTCTGTAAATGGCAGATGATTCCGCTCAGGAGAAAACTGAGCAACCTACTGGGCGTAGGAGAGAAGAAGCAAAAGATAAAGGTCAGGTGGCAAAAAGCCAGGAACTGAATTCCGTTTCGGTACTCATAGCCGCAATGATAGCCTATAAAGCAGTTTCTGATTTATTCGGCAGTACGCTACTACAATTTTTACGCAGCACCTATATGGAGTCGTCTTCCATTCAAATTACGGTTACTTCATTTCCCACACAGATTCTGGATTTTATGAAGATAGCGGCCATAATTGTTTTACCGGTTCTTGTATTCGTATTATTTGGCGCTCTGGTTTCTAATGTAGCCCAGGTTGGTTTTATGGTAGCCAAAAAAGCACTGATTCCGGATTTCAATAAAATAAGTCCGCTGGGCGGATTGAAAAAACTCTTTTCGCTCCGTTCCATTGTGGAATTATTAAAGGGAATTATAAAAATATTTATTCTGGCAATCGTCAGCTATTCGGTGATCACCAAACATATGGATTCTTTTGCCTTCCTGGCTTTCAAAAGCGCATCCGAGATAATGACAGCACTGGGTACTGTTTTAATTGAATTAACCTTCAAAATCACGCTGGCGTTATTGGTTATGGCCGTAGCCGATTATGCCTACCAAAAATACGAACATGAAAAAAGCCTGAAAATGAGCAAACAGGATGTAAAGGAAGATAATAAACAATCTGAGGGAAATCCCGAAGTAAAAGGGAAAATAAAATCCCTGCAAATGCAGCAGGCAAGAAACCGAATGATGCAGGATATTCCGGAAGCAAGTGTTGTTGTTACAAACCCGACTCATATTGCAGTTGCTTTAAAATATGAGCCTAAAAGCAGTTCCGATGCACCCAAAATTATCGCGATGGGAAAAAATAAAATAGCCGAACGGATTAAACAGATTGCCCGGGAAAATGATGTGCCGGTTATCGAAAACAAACCGCTGGCCCGGAGTTTATTTAAGTCCTGCGAAATTGGGATGGAAATTCCTGCCGAATTTTACCAGGCGGTTGCCGAAATTTTAAGCGCTGTTTATCAAAGCGACTCGAAACGTTTGCCAATGTTGGGAGAAATGAATGGCTGAATCGATAAATACCAGCAGTTTTTCTTCGCTTAGGAGAAGCAGCGGAATTATTTTGACCGTTGGCATTATTGTCATCCTCGGCGTGATGATATTACCGATGCCCAGTTTTGTGCTTGATCTATTACTGGTTATGAATATCACCAGCGCCCTGGTAGTTCTGTTTGTTACCTTGTTTATCCTGCGTCCCATGGAATTTTCTGTCTTTCCCGGACTGCTCCTAATTTTAACGTTGTTCAGACTCTCGCTGAATATCGCCTCCACGCGCTTAATTTTAAGCCAGGGCTATGCCGGTGAAATAATCGAAGCCTTTGGTTCTTTTGTGGTTGGCGGAAATTACGTTGTGGGTACGGTAATCTTTATGATTCTGGTGATCATCAATTTTGTGGTCATCACAAAAGGTGCCACCCGTATTGCGGAAGTATCGGCGCGGTTTACCTTGGATGCCATGCCCGGTAAACAGATGGCTATCGACGCCGATTTAAACGCCGGTTTAATTGATGATTTACAGGCACAGAAACGTCGTGAAGATATTGCACAGGAAGCGGATTTTTACGGTGCGATGGATGGCGCCAGTAAGTTTGTACGGGGGGATGCGATTGCCGGTTTATTAATTACAGCGATCAATATTATCGGCGGTTTGCTGATAGGAATGGTACAGAAAAATATGGCTGCCGGCGATGCCGCGACCACATATTCACTGTTAACCATCGGTGATGGTCTGGTTGCTCAGATTCCGGCACTAATCATTTCGGTAGCTTCCGGCATTGTTATTACCCGTGCTTCTTCCGGTTCTACAATGGGCACTGAAATTGCCAGCCAGCTTATTGCGCAGCCGAATGCCATTTATGCTTCTTCCGGAGTCGTAGCGCTATTGGGAATTATGCCGGGTCTTCCATTCGTTCCGTTTACTTTTATGGCCGTCTTTATGGCCATCGTTGCCCGTCAGATTTCACACCTTCAGGCCCAGCAGTTACTTCAGGAGGCGGAGGAAGAAGAGATTGAAGAGGTTGAACCGGTAGAGCGGATCGAAGAATTCCTGCATCCTGATGCGTTTGAAATTGAATTAGGATATGGACTGATTCCGATGGTTGATCCCAATCAGGGCGGCAACCTGCTAAACCGCATTACAACCATTCGTAAAAGTATCGCCATCGAAATGGGCGTATTAGTTCCACCCATCCGTATTCGCGATAATATTCAGTTAAACGCCAATGATTATGTTTTTAAGGTGTACGGAGTGGAAATTGCCCAGGGCCAGGTAATGATGGATTATTTTATGGTTGTAAATCCCGATGAAAGCCTGGAACTGCAAGGCGTAAGAATGGTCGAGCCTACATTTGGATTGCCTGCCGTTTGGGTAAGCGAAAAGGAACGGGAAAAAGCAGAAATCGCCGGCAATACGGTTGTGGAGGCGCCGGCGGTAATCGCGACCCATTTGATGGAAGTGTTAAAAGCAAACAGTTATAAGCTGCTGGACCGCCAGGAAACACAACGAATGCTGGACCATCTAAAAGAAACCCACGCCGCACTGGTGGATGGGTTGGTTCCCGACACCGTTTCCCTCGGCACCATCCGGACCATTCTTAAAAATCTGCTTCGGGAACGGGTTCCCATCCGCAATCTCGTTACAATTTTAGAAACAACTGCGGATTATGCGGCATTTTCTAAGGATGCGGAAGTATTGACCGAATATGCAAGAGCATCACTTGCGGAAACGATTACGGATATGCTTAAAATGGAAGATGGACAGGTGACGGTCGCAATGCTGGAGCCGCGTCTGGAGGATCATATCCTGGCGATGATGAAAGAAGGCAGCACCCATATGCAAAATTTAGGATTTACACCACGGCAGGTAAATACATTATTCGAAAGTTTAGCCGAACGGGTAGAAGAGATGTCCAATCTCGGCGTCCGGGCAACGATTTTGGTTTCCCCGCAGATTCGCCGCGCTGTTCGCAAATTTGTTGAATCGGTTTTCCCTAATTTATTTGTTATTTCATATTCAGAACTAACCTCTGATACGGACCTGAAATCTGTAGGAATAGTGAGTTATCCAAATGAAAGTTAAAACATTTACGGGCAGTTCGCTGTCCGAAGCCATCGTAAAAGCGAAACAGGAATTTGGCAGCAATATTATTTTACTGGAATCCAAGCAAATTCCGGCAAGCCGTACGAAAAACGGAACGAAATTAGCGCAGATTACGGTTTCTGTTGATCCGGAGCAGCCGGTACCGCAAAAAAATGTGGAAGCCTGGGCTCCGCCGCGGCTGGATACAAAAAGGCCGCAGGTGACAACAGCCAAATCACCGACCAAAGGCGATAATGATTTTAATAAAGTGATCCAGGATATTTTGGCCAAAAAGCCAAAAGTGAAAGATCAGGAAAACAAGATTTTGGATGAACTGGCTTCATTAAAAGATCAAATCAATCAATTGCAGGCAAATACAAAAAGCGAACCCACGGATGCACTGCCGGCTTTTTACAGTGAGGTGCGTGACGAAATGATGGATAAGGGAATGCAGCAAAAATTGGCCGATCGCCTGATCCGGCGTGCTTATTCCATTACCGAAAACGGTCCCACCGCGGGTAAACAGGAGATAATCGAAAGTGTGATTATCGAACTTAAAAATATGTTTAAAGCATATAATTATAAAAAAAAGGCGCCGAAGAAAAAAAACAAGGTTGTTTTAATGGTTGGCGGTACCGGTGCCGGTAAAACCACTTCCGCTATGAAGCTTGCCGCACACCAGGAGATTTTCGGAAAAAAAGAAGTGCTGGTTGTTTCTACCGACCTGTATGGACCTACCGAAGCATTAAAAGCATTTTCCAAAATGAACGGAACAGAAGTGCTGGACAAAAAACGAGTGGATGAATTGGAAAAGCTGATGAAGAGCGCTGAACAGGATGTTGTAATTGTCGATACGCCCGGAGAGAGCCCCTTTGCGCCAAACTATCTAAAGAAGCTGGAAGAATATGTTAAAGCGGTAAAACCGAGCGATATCTTTTTGGTATTGCCTATGACAACCGATTTAAAAGATATGTATCTTTCCGCGGCGTTGTATATGCTGCTTAAGCCTTCGGGCATTATGCTTACAAAATTTGACGAAACCGCGCAACCCGGTAAACTGTTTTCCATCATTGATGAACTGAAACTACCGGTTGCCGGAATTGCCGATGGGAAACGGATTTTTATTGATATGCAGATGCCGAATGCCGATTACGCAATTCATAAACTATTTGATATGAACAGAGGCGCCTGATGCTGCAGCGATTTGGAAATGCCATTCTGGAAAAAGATAAAACCGGCGTCAATGAAAAAAGATGCGAAGTGATTGCCGTTACCAGCGGAAAAGGCGGCGTGGGTAAAAGTACAATTAGCGCCAATGTGGCCATCAATTTACAACAAATGAACCGGAGAGTGTTGTT
This sequence comes from Calditrichaceae bacterium, assembly GCA_024763405.1. Taxonomy (GTDB): domain Bacteria; phylum Calditrichota; class Calditrichia; order Calditrichales; family Calditrichaceae; genus JANTFQ01. The sequence continues at coordinate 3,217 of JANTFQ010000055.1, read as the reverse complement.
AGTGGACGCCGATATTCATCTTGGGAATATTGATCTGATTCTGGGAACACGCAGCCGGCTTACGATTGCCGATGTGGTAAAAGACGGGGTAGAGTTAGAAGATATCATTATAAAGGGGCCCGGCGGAATTGATATCCTACCGGCCTCCTCCGCATCCCTCGATCTGATTCAATCGGAGGATGCCTTTTTAAAGAAACTGGCTGCCGCCTTCTCCCGTTTTGATAATCCTTATGATTATATGATTCTCGATACCGGCGCCGGTATTGCCCGGAATGTGGTTTCTTTTCTCTTCAGCGCGCATAAAATCATTCTGGTGATCACCCCCGATCCGGCTTCCATAACAGATGCCTATGCGGTTATAAAAGTCGTGCGCAGCATTGATAAGGAAATTCCCATTTTTATGACATCCAATATGGTCAGTTCTGCAGACGAAGGAGAAATTCTCTTTAAGAAAATGAATTTGATGGTGCAAAAATTTCTGGAAAGCCGGATTCTGTTTGGCGGTTCAATCCTGCGGGATGATTTGATTGGACGCTCGATTAAAGTGCAAAAACCGTTTGTCCTGCATCATCCTAATTCCGGGTCCACCACTGCCATCCGGGTGTTAAACCGGCGTGTCCTGCACGCTTCGAGCAACATCGGCACAGAGTCCAATAATCTATTTGAACGTTTGCTAAGTACAAAAAAAATACAGTTTGAGTGGAATGTATGAAAAAGTTTATCTACAGGATTGCAAATTTTATTGCCCTGCTGACCTTTATTACAAATCTGCTTAATGGCACTACGCTGTTAACCAGTATTATCAGAAGTGTCATCGCCTTTTTGATTATGCTGTTTTTAAGCGTTATTATGCTTAAAATTCTGCGCTGGACATTAATGCTTAGTCAAAAAGAGTCGAGTGAAGAAATTATTAAAAGTCCGGAAAAATAAGGTACAGGCTGCTGAATGAACGGTGAAAGTTTAGTAAAAAAGTTTGTTCAATCACGGAATCAAAGTCTAAAAGACGCGATTGTTAAATCTTATGCGCCACTGGTAAAACACGTAGTTGGACGTTTCAATCTTAGCTACTCAAAAACACTCTCCCCGGATGATTTGTACCAGGCGGGCATTTTTGGGCTATTGACCGCCCTGGAGCGGTACAAACCCGAAATCGGCACTCCCTTTAAATCCTTTGCCTATAAACGTATCCACGGTGAAGTTGTGGATACTCTTCGCAAAGAAGGGATGATTGGCCGTGATAAATACGAGCAGATTAAAAAGCTGGAGAATACCACCCGATCGCTTACAGCCGCCCTGGGTTATGAACCTTCGGCATCGGAAATATGCGGCAGTATGGGCATCACCGAAGATCAGTACTATGCGCTTCTCGGGACAGCACAGATGGTTTACACCACTTCGTTGAACAGAAAAATTTCCGATGATGAAGGGGAGTTTATCTACCGTATTGAAACCGTACGTGATGAAGATGCGGTTTCCCCGGAAGAATCAACGGTGCTGGATGATTTAAAAAGAAATCTTAAAACCGCTATCAACAACCTGCCGGAACGTCAGAAACTCATTATGGCGCTGTATTTTTACGAAGAATTAACACTGGCCGATATCGCAAAAATTCTGGACCTGACCGAGGCCCGCATCTCACAAATATTAAATAAAACACTCGTCGAAATTCGCACAAACCTGGATTAAAGCAGACGATGGGTACCGCTTCGGGAAATCTGGTCTATATTGAAGATACCAGCGTCGCGCGGCTTTTCAGACGGCTGCACAGAGGGATGCGCATTAAAAGCAGGATTGTACTTGTTTTAGATAGCAACCGCTATTTACTGCGTATTCAGGGACGTAATTTATTAATGCAGTCCAGTCTTTCTTTTAAAAGAAAAGAAGAAATCTGGATAGAAGTACAGGCTGTTCGTCCCAAACTGCAATTGCGTTTATTAAAAATAAAAGGGACGCAGCACAGGGCAGAAAATACCAATGTTGTGGTATAAAAGAATCGCAAGTTTATATATGGAGTTGTGCGCGGAGACCTTCTGTAAATGAAAGAAGACGTAAATAATAAAACAGTACTATCCAGAGACTACAGCACGACGGTCACCATTTTAGAGCATCTATCGGATGCGCTGTTTATCCTCAATCCCAAAGGACTGGTGGAATACGCCAACAGTGCAGCACTGGATATGCTGGGTCTTAAACTGACCGATGTACTTGGCATTCATTTTAATACTTACCTAAATGCTGATTTTGATCCCAATATGCTGTACGATTCCAATAATCCCGATTTACTGCTGGAACATATCTACCGCGGGGTCTTCAGCGAAATTGAAACATCGCTGGTAAACGAGGAATACCAAACGCCGGTAATTATTAGCTTTGGTCTGGTGCGGGATAAAAAAGGGGAGGTCTCGTTTATTATTGCCAGCGCAAAGGACATCACCATTCGAAAAAAGCTGGAAAAAGAAATCCAGCAGCAGCAGTTGATGGCGCTCTCCCGCGATCGCTACAAGGAACTCGGTGAGCTTGCCGTGAATATGGTGCATAATCTCAGCCAGCCCATTACATCCATTCATCTGATGATTGAGCTAATGCAGAAACAGTTTAAAGGTGGAAATCCACAGCCGGAAAAATTTGAACGCTATTTTGATGATATCGTAAAACTGCTTGATACAATGTCCACCTCCATTAGTCAGGTGCGCAACTTTGCCTTCTTAACGGAAGACGAATCCATTAAACCTGTCTCCAGTCTGGAAATTATTCAAAATGCACTTAAGCAACTGGAATACGAAATAAGCGACCGGAATATAAATATTAAAGTTGAGGCCGAAAAAGATTTACCGCCGGTGATGGCGAATCCCATCAGCCTGCAACAGGTTTTTATCACTTTACTGCGCTTTTTATGGAATGAAAATAATCAGACAGAGGCGCCGGCTCCGCAATCCGAAGGACCTGTGATTTCTCTGGTTGTGCAAAATAGAGAAGACCGCTGGCTGCGCATTTCCATTGACCGAAATTCGGGTGAAACAAGCGACCGGGTACCTGCGGAAGACTCCGGCGCAAAACCGCTGATTAGCTCGCATCTCGATTTAACAGTAGTTCAGATAATTCTAACTTCCATCGGCGGAGATTTTACAATGCAGCAGCACGAAAATGGCGGAGAGGAATTTGTCCTGCGCATTCCGGTGGATAAGGGCGGCGAACGCGATCAGCTGCGTAATTTAAT
>JANTFQ010000054.1 GCA_024763405.1 Calditrichaceae bacterium | reverse complement strand
TCTGGCTTTTATTTTGGTGGTGGGCAGCAATGCTTACGTACTGGCGAATATCGAATCTTATTCCACTTCACCGCAAGCGGCGTTATCGCATGGCGAAGGAATTGACTGGCAAAAATTTTCAGAAGAAAAAACAGCACAGTTGGTGGCTGAGGGAACGCCGGTTTTTATCGACTTTACAGCGGCCTGGTGCCTGAGCTGTCAGGTAAATGAACAGGTGGCTTTTAGTGATTTGGAAGTACAGAAAAAATTTAAAGAACTGGGAATCACTGCCTTAAAAGCAGACTGGACCAAACGGGATGCCTCCATCGCCAAAGCGCTGGCTAAGTTTAATCGTAATAGCGTTCCATTGTATGTGCTCTATTCCGGTAAGCCGGGCAGTACACCTATGCTTCTTCCCGAAATTATTACACCGGGTATTGTGCTGGAGGCGCTGAGTACGATAAAAAAATAGAGGTCTGTGCAGATGAATCTTTTTTTTAAAAATCGCGTATCTTTGAAATAAATGTATCTTAACCGGAGCGATTCTTTTGGCTATTAGAGGAGTCGGTAGCGGCGCAATATCGAAGCAACCTTATGACAAATTCTCTTATTCCGGCCGCACTTTATTCCTCTCCAGTCAGCCCCCTCCAACCTCCCCCGCCAGCGGAGTAGGCCAGGCGTATTGGTTTTGAGAATTTTTTAACTCTCCTCAAAGTCTGGAGAAGGTTTGGGTGGGGTTCACAATCCGCCGCGATATTAGTATCAAAAATCGCCCGTTTTAGATTTGTTACACGATTATTTAGGAGATAAGATGGGACTCATTGGAATCGTATTTTTTATCTTAACAGCGCTGATTGTTCTTAAAATATTAGGGCTTATATTTCATGCCGGCATTTTTATGCTGGCACTGCCCATTAAACTGCTGGCACTCGCCCTGGCGGGTTTAATTATGTTTCTGGTTCTGATTCCAATGGGCCTTGTGGCTGGAGTGGCCGGTTTAATTGTTTTGCCGGCGGTGCTTATTGGGCCTTTTTTACCACTTTTACTTCTCGGCGGCGGATTGTATTTACTGCTCCGGAACCATTAACGGTAGATGAAAGAAAGGTTTTTTAATCAAAAATGAAATACGGTAAGAAAATTAAAAATATTAAATTCTATTTAATAACGATAAGTATTATTGTTGTTGCGGTTCTTTTTCAGGTGGGAATACATTATTTCTCACATTAGAACTTCTCTTGAAAAAAAGCAAACTATCCTGCTGGAGCCTTCTCGTGGGATAGTTTATTTTTGCTTTCTGTCTTTTGAGTGGAACAGAAGCCCGATAAAACCGGATTGATTTTCCCGGAACCGTGAGAAGCCTGCATAATTCAGAATAGCTCCGTTGTTCTCTTTTATTTTCTCAGATATTTCTTGTATTCAGACCAATAATATTTTACATTACGAAACTTTTTATTAATTAACCCCGCGCCGTTGTGGCAGCGGATCAAACATCCACTGGAGGATTTATTTTTTATGTCAGAAGAAAAGAAAGAAATTGCAGCCGAAGAAGAGGCTGTAGTATCTGAAACCCCTAACCCGTCCGAAGAAGAAGTAAAAGAGACGGAAGCAAAAGAAGTAGCAGCAAAAGAAGCAGTTACAGAAGAAACAAAAGTAGAAGAAAAACCCGAAGAAGTTAAGGCGGAAGAACCTGCCCCGGTTCCTGAACCCGTAGACGAGTATCAGGAAGTTGTGGTTAAATTGGAAGACCTGGAAGAAGAGAGCGAATATCCGGCGGAAGAAATGGATGTGCTCACCGGTTTGTACGACCGTACGATGAACAGTATCACCGAGGGTGAAATTGTGGAAGGCCGTATTCTGAATATTACCGATTCAAATGTGATTATCGATATCGGTTTTAAATCGGAAGGTATCGTACCGCTTGAAGAATTTGATAATGTAGAAGAACTAAATCCCGGCGATGAAGTTGAGGTTTATTTAGAAAAATTAGAAAGCGCCGACGGACAGTTGAATCTTTCACGACGCCGTGCGGACTTTATCCGTGTCTGGGAAAAATTAGTTGAAAAATATGAAAATGATGAAACCATCCCGGGCGTTATTCAGCGCCGTATTAAAGGCGGTATGGTGGTTAATGTGATGGGTGTGGATGCGTTCCTGCCGGGTTCGCAGATTGATGTGCGTCCCATTCGTGATTTTGATTCTTTTCTTGGAAAAGAACGGAATTTCAAAATTGTTAAAGTTAATCATGCCCGCAAGAACATTGTGGTTTCTTCCCGTGTTCTTATCGAAAAAGAGATGGAAGGCCAGAGAAAAGAAATTCTGGATACCCTGGAAAAAGGCCAGAAACGTGTTGGCTCCGTCAAAAATATTACCGATTTCGGCGTCTTTATCGATCTCGGCGGCGTAGACGGTTTACTGCATATTACCGACCTCAGCTGGGGCCGTGTAAATCATCCTTCCGAAATTGTAAAACTGGATCAGGAACTCGAAGTAATGATTCTCGATTTCAACGAAAAGAAGGATCGTATTTCCCTTGGTTTAAAACAATTGCAGCCTCATCCCTGGGAAAATGTTGCTGAAAAATACCCGGTTGATTCTACCATTAAAGGCCGCGTAGTCAGCTTAACCGATTACGGCGCTTTTATCGAACTGGAAAAAGGCATCGAGGGACTGATTCATATTTCCGAAATGTCCTGGTCTCAGCATATCAAACATCCCAGCCAATTACTGACAGTCGGTCAGGAAATTGAAGCGGTTGTTCTGAATATCGAAGCTGAAGCCAAGAAGATTTCGTTAGGATTAAAACAACTCGAACCGGATCCCTGGGAAGTTATCGAAGAGCGCTACCCGGCCGGTTCTGTTCATAAAGGTGTTGTGCGCAACTTAACGCAGTTCGGCGCTTTTGTGGAATTAGAAGAAGGCATCGACGGTTTGGTGCATATTTCGGACCTGTCCTGGACAAAGAAAGTCCGCCATCCGAGTGAAATCGTTAAAAAAGGCGACGAAATCGAAGTGGTTGTTCTAAGCATCAACCGTGAAGAACGGCGTATTGCTTTGGGTCATAAACAGGTGGAATCAAATCCCTGGGATTCGTTTGAAGAAAACTATGGGATTGGCACCGAAACACAGGGTAAGGTCACCCGCATCATCGATAAGGGTATGATTGTAACGCTGCCGCTTGGTGTGGATGCTTTTATTCCTAATCCTCATATAGGGCTTCCCCGCGGTAAAAAAGCTTCTGAAGTATACGAAGAGGGCTCGGAAGTAACCGCCAAGGTTATGGAGTTTGATAAGGAGAATAAGAAGATTGTCCTTTCCATTAACGCGCTCGTAAAAGGCAAAGAAGATGAAGACTACGAAACCTTTATGAAGAAACAAAATTCCGGCCCCACGACAATAGGGGATATGGTTAATCTGGGTAAAGACGAGAAAAAAGCGGCTAAGAAAGAGAAAAAGGCCGAAGAGAAACCTGCCGAAACTAAAAAGGCAGAAGCACCCGTCAAAGAAGCCGAAGTAAAAGAAGAAGCGCCGGCAGAAGCCAAAGAAGATAAACCGGAAGAAGCTCCAGAAGAGAAAAAAGAAGATTAAATTCATTTCTCTTTAATCCGCATAAAATGCCCATCCGTCTCGGTTGGGCATTTTTTTTCATCAAAATTCAATTTATGCCGACTAAAAAATAATAACAAAAAATGCCGGTAATGATGCGATCGTTTTTTCCACATATATATAAAGACATGGGTATTGACCTCGGTACGGCCAATACCATCGTCTGTGTTATTCGATCCGGAATGGTTGTAAATGAACCGTCGGTGATTGCCTTCAGCCGCCGGGGAGAAGTACACGCATTAGGGCTTGAGGCAAAGAAAATGATGGGCAAAACGCATGCCGGCCTGCGTGTAACGCGCCCAATGGCCGACGGTGTCATTGCCGATTTTGCGGCGGCAGAACAGATGATCAAAGGATTTATCCGCAAAGCAGGCGTCCCGCGTTTTTTTATTAATAAAATGGTGCTCGGCGTCCCGGCCGGAATTACCTCTGTCGAAAAAAAAGCCGTGATAGACAGCGCCCTTTTAGCGGGCGCCCGAAAAGCATATTTAATCGCAGAGCCCATGGCCGCCGCCATTGGTGTGGGGTTGGATGTTCTTGGGCGGGACGCGGCAATGATTGTGGATATTGGCGGCGGAACCACCGATATTGCCGTGATCAACTATGGGGGGATTATTTTGGATAATACCCTGCGGATTGCCGGAGATGAAATGAATGAAGCCGTGGTACGTTTGTTTAAAAATCGCTACCATTTGCGCATCGGGCTGCAAAGCGCCGAAAATTTGAAAATTAAGTATGGCATTGCGCATAAAAAATACAAAGGTGTAAAATTTGAAGTTCAGGGAATTGATATCGAAACAAATCTGCCCCGTCGTATAACAGCAGATACCGCTGTCTTTCTGGAGGCATTTTCGATGCTCTTAAAAACAATCGCCAATGCGGTTCTATCTGCGCTTGAAAAATTGCCGCCGGATTTAGCAGGGGATTTAATTGACCGTGGTATAATTCTTAGCGGCGGCGGAGCTTTGCTAAAAGGATTGGATATTTTTTTGCGGGAAAAGATAAAAATTCCGGTGAGTGTGCCCGATAATACGCTCTTTTGTGTAGCCGCGGGAACACGCAGTATATTAAATGATTTTAAGCGCTTTGAACCGGTCCTATTTAGCGGACGACGGATGGTTAAGTAAAAAATATTGCAGGGCTAAAATAGTCTTGGCATCCCTGATACGTTTACTCCGAAGCCGTTCCAGTGCTTCTTCCCGGCTTATTTCCAATATTTGAATATCCTCATGTTCTTCGTCCAGCCCACCGCCCTGGTGTTTGAGATCATCACTGCGGGCAATGCCAAGAAATAGATGCATAAGTTCCGTGGTAATACCGGGGGTGGAATAGGCCGAGGCGATATGTTCAAAACGGTCGATCTCGTAACCGGTTTCTTCGATAGTTTCACGCCGGGCACACTGCAGCGGTGTTTCATTTTCTTCCATCACACCGGCTACAATCTCCTCGATCCAGCCCCCGCGGCCTTTCACATAATCGGCGTAGCGAAATTGTTTAATAAGCAGAAGGCGGTCTTTGTCTTCGAGATAAATAAGAACAGCGGCGGCTTCGTTACGGTCTAAGTTAAAGCGGAAAACGGTTTCGCTGAAATCCCCGTTAAATTTTTCATATTGCAAATAGGCTTTGTCAACGCGGAAGAAATCATCTAATTTACGTTCTACCTTTATCATTTTGACATTCATAATTCACTCCTCCGTTTATAAATTAGGGAATTGCCGGGATAAAAAGCAAACGGGAATTTGCATTTTGATTTTAGAAAATATTTTATAAATTACACATTTACGATTTTTGGCAAGGAGAATTTTTTTTGGAATCAAAACTATTTTGGCGCGAGGCCTTTAAAATTCGTGCTTATGAAGCCGGAGTGGATGGCCGGGTTAGTATCCAGGCTATAACCAATTATTTATTGGAATCTGCTTCCAATCATTCCACGCATATGGGTGTTTCGGTGAAGAAGTTATTTAAGATGAATTTAACCTGGGTACTTTCGCGTTTTCATGTAAGGATGTATAAATATCCGCATTGGCCGGAAACGATAACCATTGAAACCTGGCCGGTACATAAAGCCAAACTGTTTGCCCTTCGTGATTTCAGGCTGCTGGATAGCAAAGGGAATGAAATTGGCGTGGCCAGCAGTTCCTGGATGATGATTGATTTTAAAGCCCGTAAACCGGTAGCCATGCCCGATTTTATCGAAGCCCTGGAAAATAAGGAAGCGGGGCGAACCCTGGAAGATCCCTTCGAACGCATGCCCAAAATCACCCGTGTGGATTCGGAAAATGAATTCCATGTGCGGCAGAGTGATTTGGATGTGAATCGTCATGTGTACAGTGTGCATTATTTAAGCTGGGGGCTGGAAACGGTGCCAGTGGAAATCTGGAAAAAATACCGTTTAGCTGATGTGGAGATAAATTTCCGGGCCGAAAGTTTATACGGTGATTTTGTGATTTCCAACAGTCAGTCCGAGCAAATGGACGACCGGATGATTATTATTCACCAGTTAAAACGGCGCAAGGATGATAAGGAACTAACACGTTTACGCACAACCTGGCGTTTAAAATAGGCTTGCACGGGGCGTCAAAACAGGCTAAATTAGCGCCTCATTTTTGCGGGGATGGCGGAATTGGCAGACGCGCCAGATTTAGGATCTGGTGTCCTTAGGACGTGGGAGTTCAAGTCTCCCTCCTCGTACAGAAGCCTCCCGACAGATTGTCGTGAGGCTTTTTAATTTTATCAGATTTACCAGTTGAACAAGCCCAGGGTCTTTTGGATATCCTCGGCCTTGAGTACCTCTTCTTCTTTTAAGACTTCGAGATACACCTGTAATTCATTTTGGACGTCGGTGGATTTTTTATATTCCAATGCAGCCCTGCTTAAAAAGAAGGTCACTTCTTCGGCGCTGACGCCCATCGCTTTTGCTGAAAGTTTTCCTGCTTCTACCGGATTCTGCTGAACCCATTCGGTTGCTATTTTTAATTCTTCCATAAACAGGCTGGCCTGCTCAGGATGTTTTTTCGCAAAAACCGCGCTGAAAAGCAGGCCGGCATTCGGTAGATTTCCGCTGCCGGGATGAAGTTCGCTCCAGAGCTTTCCATAGTCGATTGATGCGTGAGCATCTTCTCCGGCTTCGAACAAAGCAAAGCTGGCTTCCGGTTCACGCAGGATTACGGTATCGCAATTACCCGATACGAAACACGCTTTCATTTCTTCCGGCCGACCAAAAGGTTCGCCAAAAACAAATTCGAAATCTTCCGGATTATAGCCTGTTTTTTTCATCAGATAATGTGTAACGGCAGCGGGAGGGGCGTTTTTAAATAGAGGTGTATAAATTTTATGTCCCTTCAAATCATTAAAACTATTTGCTTTGTAGCCCCGGGTTAAGATTTTAAAATTATCCCATACCACCATAGCCGGCATTTTAATCTCTTTACCTTTATTATACATTTTAGCCGAAGACATCAGGGCGGAAAAACTGATGTCTGCTTTATCGTTTACAATCCAGCCTAAATGCTTTTCGGTCTCTTTCCATACCTTAAGTTCACTTATTTCAAAAGTCTGCTTTATCTTTTCCGATTCGATCAGGCGTAAAATAATCGGATAGGTTACCGGGGTGGCCGATTGAATTACAACCGGAATTTTCCCCGTTTCAGAAATTGTCTTCCTGGTTTCAGGCTGCTCACCTTCATTAAAAATATAGGTTTCGTACAGATCGGCATTTATTTCCTTTGTAAAATAGGAATAGCCCATAGATTCAATCATCTTTTTTAAGGGAATGGGATCAAATTCAGCAATATTTTTAAGGGCTTCCCCTTTTTTTAGTTTCTTAATTTGGTTTACCATATCCGGTAAAAAATAATCTTCCCGGGTTCTGGTATCGAAGGGGATAATTGTACTGAACCGGGCCGGTGATGAATCGGAATCGTGCTCGCGTTCCAGTTCTATTTCATCAATACAATTTGGAAATTGATTCAGTAATTCTGCTTCGCTGCCGATTTCTTTATTTAAGGCATGAAGAATTTGACAAACGGCCATTTTTCCCATTTTGGCTACGTCATTAAAAGTTGCCCAGCGGGCTATGGTTTTAAAAAACAAGGGATTATTTAATTTGGTGAATTTGGGAGACATATTCATCAAAACCGCTTTTAGCTGTGGATAGGCATCCAATGCCTCTTTTACTTTAGTTTTTCCGATAATTACCATTGTTTTTGCCCATGCGTTTTAATTCAGTTTAAGGATAATTAATACCTAATCTTTTAAATTTTTCTGTTTAAATCGAACCCTTCCAGTTTGCCTGGGAGAGAGCGAAAAAATTATCGCGTACTTCCGGCGTCATTTCAAAAAACTGCACATTTAATTCCAGTCCGAGTTTAGCCAGCGGTTCCCGGATGCTTTGTACCAGCGCATTTCGAACCACGTCCGGAATGCCCATCATAGGCAGGGCCATTGCCACGTTTACTGTATTTCCGGAAACAGCAGCGTCGATTATCATTCCTAATTCGGTTAAGGATACGGCAATTTCGGGATGTTCTATTTTATTAATGATAGCCATTATTTCGTCGTGTGAATAGGTCTTTTCCATTACAGCTCCTTTTCGGTTAATAAAGGTAATTTTCTATTAGAGTATGGAATTGTTAAAAAGGGACAACGTTTGTTATGTGCTATTAACAAAAATATTCTATGTATTTAGACAGGATAATAGATCCACAAAGCGGGAGGAACCCCGAAAATTTTACTCTGCTAATACTGGCTGGATGTCCGTCAGTAGCCGGATAAAGCCAGTCAAGTTGGGCATGACCTATCAAACAAAATGTGGAAAATAATTTCATTGATGAAAGATTTTCCATATATCCCTCTGCTTCATATTAATCGCCCTAAATATTGCTCGGCAGTGGATACTAAAATTCCGTTTTTATCCACATACTCCTCTTTGCCCTGGAGCGAAACCTGTATGGCCTCGGCTTCCGGAAAACGTTTTTGTAACATACGCAGGGCAGGATTCACTTCCCGGGTACGCACTTTGCATTCGATAAGTTGTTTTACGGTTTTATCCTGTAAAATCACAAAATCCACTTCATTTCGATGGACATCCCTAAAGTAGCGTAATTCCATATCCATTCCGTTGTAGTCTTGCTGAAAGCGCACCCATTTCAGTAAATGGAAAGCAATCAGGTTTTCGAAACGTGCGCCAAGATCCTCAATTTGCGTCCAATCGTACAAATACAGTTTGGATTCTTTTTTTACGGCCCGGATCTTTGGCGGTCCAAAAGGATAAATTCTGAAACTTAAAAAAATGTTTTCAAACATCTCCAGCCAACGGGTTGCGGTCTGGTGCGACACCTGCAAGTCTTCACGTAAAGCGTTAATGGATAGAGGAGAACCCACCAGATCCGGCAGCCGAAGCGCCAATTGCTCTAATAAAGCAACATCTTTTACATTTTCTAAAGAATTCAGGTCCTCATAAATCAAACGACTGCGATATTCTCGACTCCATCTTCTTATGTCCCGTTCGCTTCGCGATAGAAACGGTTCGGGAAAAGCGCTAAAATTTAATAAATCATCGACTGGAGAAGAACTTACATTCTCAGCCTCGGTGAAAGAGAAAGGGTAAAGCCGGTAAGAATGATAGCGCCCCTGTAACGAATCGCCACCGTATCGATAGTAATCCAATCGTCCACTGCCCGTAACCAGTATTTTTAATTCGTGTTTGCGTTTATCGAACAAGCCTTTAACCACCTGCCGCCAGCGTGAGTATTTGTGAATCTCATCCAGAACCAGCAAACCATTCCCGGCCGGAAATCGTTCCCGAATAATTTTTTCGCGATCTTCTGCGGCGTCCCAGGTCAAATAAAATGCACTGGCTTTTGCGCCCATTTCTTCTTCAAGAATCTTTTTGGCCAACGTTGTTTTTCCGCATTGACGCGGCCCGACCATAAAAACCATTTTCTTTCCTAAATCCTCTTTGATTCCATTCTCTAAATAACGCGGGACATAAGGCAACATTTTAACTCCTATCTTAAAAAAGTATATACTATTTTACGATGTAGTTAAAAATAGTTATTATTAATTAGTATTTCAAACTAAATTGTATTTAAATCATTAAGAAAGATTAGTATGCGGTTTAGAATTGGAAATAGTCAATTAATATTAGTGATATCAATGTGAAGAGCGATGTCTGTTTTATAGGAATTTAAAACCAACCCACTTCTGTACCCTGAGCGAAGTTTACCCCTTGTCTGCGGGGTCGAAGGGTAATCCTCTCCCTTTTTTTGGAAGGGAGGGGAAATCCGCCTGCCGGCGGGAGGGGAGGGTTATTTTGAAGAAATTCTAATAATTTTTAGATCATCACCATTTAACCGAATACTATTGATTAAGAATGATTATTCAAATTATCATTTATACAAAAGCGGCGTCGAAGAAATCCCTGAGGAGAATCCGGAGAATATGCCAAACAAGAATGCCGTTTTGAATGTCGATAATAGTCGAATAAACCCGATCAGGCCGAGCATGACAGACACGTTCCACTGTCATTCCCACAAAAGTGGGAATCCAGATCATACATCTGCTAAAAAAATATACAACCATTATTTGGTGCTCCATACTGGATGCCCGATCAAGTCGGGCATGACATACTAATGCAATAATGTCATTTCCACCCGCCGGTGGGTGGGCGGGCAAAAGTTGAGCATGCGAAATCCCGCCTACGGGGTGGGAATCCAGTGGATATTCCATAAAAGGATACTTTGGGGAACTCCGTCAATAGCCGATCATCTGCACAGGGCGCGTCCCTGTTACTGGATTGGGACGCCTGCCGGCCTGTGAATATATTTTCTGTCTGGGATGTGAGACATTCTTCGACGCCGTTTTCAAAATAAGAATCAGAGTTTTAAGTATCCTTGCGG
>JANTFQ010000053.1 GCA_024763405.1 Calditrichaceae bacterium | reverse complement strand
AATAATGATACAAAATATTCTGGGGAGGGCACAACGGTTTTTCCCGTAAGGGACCACCTTTGTGGCGAGACCGTCCGATTCAACCGCTCTCGCACCTTTCCAGAAGCCGTTGAATTTAATGGTTAATAAAAATAAAAGCAAAACTATATGGGTAAATAGTATGACACAGAAAAAACAGTATTCCCTCTCGATTCTCCTGATTTTCATTCTCAATGGTTGTGCCGTGTTTAAGCCACAGGTTCCTCCTGAAACAGATGCCTTTAAAAGTATTGTCCCGCGTGAATTCCGTGCGGTTTGGGTTGCGACAGTCGCCAATATTGATTGGCCCAGCAAACCTGGATTACCGGTAGAGAAGCAAAAACAGGAAGCGCTTGCTATTTTGGACACCGTTCAGAAATTAAATATGAATGCGGTTGTCTTTCAGGTTCGTCCCCATTGTGACGCTTTTTATCAAAGCAACCTGGAACCCTGGTCTTATTATTTAACCGGAACACAGGGGCAGGCACCGAATCCATTTTATGATCCGCTTAAATTTTGGATTGAGGAAGCACATAAAAGAGGACTGGAATTGCACGCCTGGTTTAATCCATACCGGGCGCATCATCCAAAAGGCGGTGAGGTCAGCAAGGTTTCTGTTGTTAATACGCGACCGGAAATAGTAAAAAAACTGGAAAAAGGATACTACTGGCTGGACCCGGCAAAAAAAGAAACACAGGATTATTCTTTTAATGTGGTAATGGATGTGCTGAGACGCTATGATGTGGACGGAATTCATTTTGATGATTATTTTTATCCCTATCCATCCTACAATAATAATAAAAATTTTCCCGATGAAGATACCTGGCAGGCCTATCTGCAGGCAGGTGGTACATTAAGCCGAAAAGACTGGCGGCGGAATGCTGTAAATACATTCATTCAAAAGTTGTATCGGGAAATAAAAAAGGAAAAACCCTGGGTCAAATTTGGCTTAAGTCCTTTTGGCCTGTATCGCCCGGGCCAGCCTCCATCCATTTCCGGATTTGATCAGTACGATGTATTATATGCCGATGCCCGTTTGTGGCTCAATGAAGGTTGGCTGGATTATTTTACACCGCAATTATACTGGCCCATTAATCAAATTAAACAAAGTTTTCCTGTGCTTCTTGGCTGGTGGACGCGTGAAAATAAAAGAGGCCGCCATGTGTGGCCGGGGCTTTATGCAGGCAAAATGAAAGGCGCAGAAGGAGTGGATGAGTTAACTAATGAGATAATGATTTCGCGGGGCTTTGTACCCGAAGGTGCGGGACAGGTATTGTTCAGTATGAAAGCCTTTATGGATACGAGCGCTGTACTGAATATGGCCCTGCTAAACGGTCCTTATCATAAACAGGCGTTAGTACCTGCTTCACCCTGGCTGGGCAAAAACAACATTTCTGCTCCGGAAGTACAGAGTTCTCTGCAAAAGGACACCCTCTTTATTAAACGATCCGTCTCTGCATACGACAACCTGTTTAAATGGATTATTTATTTCCAGTATGGGACAGAGAAAAAATATCATATCCTTAATCGAAGCCAGATTAAATTTAAAATTCCTTTATATCCAAAGAAGGACGAAAATGGAAAGAGTGATAAATTAAGACAGGTATCTGTCTCAGCTGTGAACCGAAACGAAAATGAAAGTAGCAGAGAAGTTATCTATTTAGAAAAAAGCGAAGGAGATAAATAGTTTTTGGAGGAGTACTAAAAGGCGTATCTCATTTGATTTAAACAAAACAACTAAATACTTGAATCCATTAACTGGAATGTTTAATTTATGAAACAAATTATTTCAAATATGTTTCATTTGTTGAAACGGACAGGGTATGAAGCTGACCAATGGAAAACTAACAGAAGTGATTCTGGACTCTCTCGGAGAAGGCCTGTTTACGGTAGATAAAGATTTTCGCATCAACAGTCTTAACCGTGCCGGCGAACAGATGTTTGGCGTAAAAAAAGCGGATGTAATTGGCGATTTCTGTAAAAATGTATTTAAATCTAAACGCTGCTTCGGTGAATGTCCCATCGAACGGGTACTGGAAAACGGCGCTTCGGTATATGATTTGGAAAGTGAAATGGTCACTAAAAAGGGCCGCCGCCTACCTGTAAAAATAAATGCCAGCGTACTCAAAGACGCTGAAAATAAACCCATTGGCGGTGTTGTCTCCTTTCGGGATATGTCCCACCTTGAAACAATTCAGAAAAATTTAATTAACGCATCCGGTTTTCACGGAGTCATTGGCCGTCATAAATCAATGGTTGAAATTTATAAACTAATAGAAGAAGTGGCGGACTCACATTCCAGTGTAATGATTACAGGGGAATCCGGAACCGGTAAAGAGATGATCGCCGACGCCATACAGAAGATCAGCAGCCGAAAAGACAAACCCTTCGTCAAGATAAATTGTTCCGTCTTTCCGCCTCAACTGTTAGCGAGTGAATTATTCGGACATGTAAAAGGAGCATTTACGGACGCTGTCAAAGATCGTGTCGGGCGTTTCGAAATAGCCGATGGCGGTACCATTTTTCTCGATGAAGCGGCGGAGATGCCCTTGCAAATGCAAGTACAGCTGTTGCGGGTTGTGCAGGAAGGAACCTTCGAACGGGTGGGTGAATCCATTACCCGTAAAGTGGATGTGCGCGTGATTGCGGCTACCAATAAAAATGTGAATGTGGAAATGCAGGAAGGACGCATGCGCGAGGACCTGTTTTACCGTCTGAATGTGATTCCCATCGAAATCCCCCCGTTACGGCAAAGGCGGAGTGATATTCCCCATTTAGTGCAGCATTTTCTTAAAAAATATGCCTTAATTTCCGGTAAAAATATAACCGAAGTTGATGATGAAGCCATGGATTATCTGACTGGTTATCAGTGGCCGGGAAATGTACGTGAACTGGAAAATGCCATCGAATATGCATTCGCCCGCAGCAAAGATACAATCATCCACGCGTCCAAACTGCCTTTGAATATTCGTGCCGGTATAAAATGTACCGATCGTCTGCCCGAAGAAAATATGCCCGTTCAGGCGGATGAATATTTATTGCTTAAAAACCTGCTGCAAAAACATCAATGGAACCGTTCGCGTGTGGCGGCGGAAATGGGCATCGGGCGTACCACGTTGTGGCGCAGACTTAAAGCCCATGGATTTGTAAATGAATGATTTTGTTGTTTCATTTTAAACAATTTGTTTCTTAACGGTATCTTTTATAATTTTAAATACTTATCTGCTAAAGCGTTTCGACTTTGAAACAATATGTTGAATTAGCGGATTGTTGAACGTAGAAATGAATGCCTCTTTATTTGGCATATACTTTGCAAATGAAGAGCGCGAGGTAAACTATGTCCGAAATGCTTGGAAACAGATATTTTTTAGCGCGCCAGTTTGATAAGGCAATCCCATATTTGGAAGATGCGTTGGCACAAAATCCAGACGGCGATAAAATTAAGAAAAAATTAATTCTGTGTTTTATTCAAACCGGTCAAATTGAACGCGCTTTTAGCTTGTTTTATGAACTGATTGAAAAGAATCCGAATATTATTATCGATACCGATATCTATTATGATGATTGCCCCTGTAATGAATTAATTCCGGAATGGGAAAAAAAATCCAAGGGCGAGGAAAAATCGCTTGAATATTTGGAAACCCTCGCGATGCTGTACTTGTACTGCAATGTAAATAAATCGCTAAGTTATCTAAAAAAGGCCAGCCGGAAGGCCGATAATCCCGCTAAAATTATAACGGTTATGAACCGTCTCCCAAAAGTTTAAACTCATTTCATTTGACGCTTTAAAACAAATTTGCTAACTTCTTATCTTTCTGACAACTTCAGCTGAATTAACTCGTATTTTTACGAGGATTTGAAGAACGGAGCGATTATGCATTTTCACTTTTCTGAA
This sequence comes from Calditrichaceae bacterium, assembly GCA_024763405.1. GTDB lineage: Bacteria > Calditrichota > Calditrichia > Calditrichales > Calditrichaceae > JANTFQ01. Next base: position 6,680 of record JANTFQ010000053.1, on the reverse strand, counting down.
AAAAGTTTCCGCGAAATTGAGAAGGTTCTGGAAACGAAATTTGCAAAAAGAGAGCGGCAGTTCCGGGCCGTATTGCTGAATTCGGAAGAGGGACGAAAACTCAGTATAGAAATTTATCCTGATATTCAGATTGGAGAAAAAACTGGAAATCTTATTTCGGTTTTTACGGCAGGCGCCCATATTCAGCTTCATTTCTGCAGCGGCTATGTTGCCAGTGAGATACTGGGAGAAGTAACTTTCTTCGGGGAATATAAAGGTCGACTTTCCGGAATTGTAATCGAAAAACAAGCGGCTTGTTCCACTTTTACCAATGTGGAGGCCGGCCTGCTCTCGGGTGATTTTGAAAAACTGGCCCCCGAGGTGATGCTTTCCGGCATTGCTCTCTCTCTTGCTGAACCCTTGTTAGATAAGAAGAATTCGGACTAATGGACGATATTCTTCGTCAATATAAAAGTTATCTTATTTTTGAATTAAATCTTTCCAGCCATTCGGTAGATGCGTATACACACGATATAAAACGTTTTTTGGATTACATGAAAAGCAAAGGCGTTACGTCACCAGCCGATGTGGATCCAAATCAGGCACACCGTCTGATTCAACTCTTAACAGAAATGGGGCTATCATCGGGAAGCCTGGCCCGGAATATTTCTTCTATCCGCGGGTTTTACCGCTTTTTAAATAGTGAAAAAATTACGGAAAACGATCCGACTCAAAACCTGGAGCGGCCAAAACTGTCCCGAAAACTTCCCGTTGTTTTAAGCTATGAAGAGATAAAAAAAATAATGGATGCAACCGACATTTCAAATTCTCTCGGGCTGCGAAACCGGGCAATGTTTGAGACTATTTATGCCTCCGGACTGCGTATTTCGGAACTGCTCAATCTGCTTTTATCCAATGTCTATTTTGAGCACCAGATTCTGCGTATTTTCGGTAAAGGCAGTAAAGAACGGCTGGTGCCCATTTCCGCTTCCGCACTAAAATGGATTCAGCGCTATCTCGAAGAAGCGCGTCCATTATTAGATAAACGCAATAAATCAGAAGGGATGCTGTTTTTAAGTGTCCGGGGGACGGCAATGACGCGTATGGGTTTTTGGAAAATTCTGAATAAGACCCTGCAAAAAGCAGGCATAAAAAAAGAAGTGCATCCGCATACCTTCCGCCATTCTTTTGCTACTCATTTGCTGGAAAACGGCGCCGATTTGCGGGCGGTACAGGAAATGCTGGGGCACGTGGACATCAGCACCACCCAAATTTACACCCATTTAGACCGCAGTTTTTTACAGCAGGAATATAAAACCTATCATCCGCGCAGTTAAACGGTTATTAATTTACTCTTGAGGATTAAATGAGCGGAAAATACGACCTGAAAACAGAGATTGCCATTATTGGCGCCGGACCTGCCGGGGTGAGTACCGCGCTGTTTCTCGCTAAAAAAGGCGTTCCGCATCTGTTGCTTGATAAAGCCCGGTTTCCGCGGGATAAGGTGTGTGGCGACGGCCTCAGCGGGAAAACCATCGGCCTGTTTAACGAACTGAATCCCGCTCTCGTAGAAAAGATGAGCGCCAATCCCAACCATTTTTTACCAAGCTGGGGCGTCTCTTTTATCGCACCTAACGGAAAAGGGATTGAGCTGCCCTTTAAAAAAGATATGAGCGGACTGAAACACGCCCCGGGATTCACCTCCCGCCGGATTGATTTTGATGATTTTCTTCTAAAGCAAATCAACCCGCAGTTTACCAATCTGCAAGTGGAAACAGAACTTGTTCAAATTAAAGAAATTCCGGAAGGTCTTGAATTAGAGCTTATTCAGCAGGGGAAACCCTTAACCTACCTGGCGAAGGTTGTTGTGGGAGCAGGCGGAACCGCCTCACTAACGGCCAGGAAACTGGCCAAACAAAAGATTCAGCCGCAGCATCTTTTTGCAGGATTGCGCGTTTACTATGAAAATATCAGCGAAATGCATCCTCAGAATTTCATCGAATTACATTTTATTCCCGAAGCCTTACCGGGGTATTTATGGATTTTCCCGCTTCCCGATAATCAGGCCAATGTGGGGATTGGCGTTCTGAGTAAGGATATTAAAAAGAAAAATATTCATTTAAAAACCCTTTTGCAGAAGGCCATAGCAACAAATCCTGTTCTGGCCCGCCGTTTTAAAAATGCCAGGGCTGTGAGTTCTGTCTCTGGCTGGCGGCTGCCGCTGGGCAGTATCAAACGTCCCTTGTCCGGCGAGCGCTATTTGCTTACTGGCGATGCTGCTGCTCTTATCGATCCCTTTACCGGAGAGGGGATCGGAAATGCCATTCTCAGCGGAAAATTTGCCGCAAAAATTCTTGCAGAAGCAGTACAGAAAAATGATTTTTCTGCCGCGGTCTTAAAGAAATATGATCGCTTGTTGTATGACGATCTTTGGTCGGAGCTGCAGATTAGTTATAATATCCAGCGTCTGGTGCGTTTTCCGGCGTTATTCAATTTTGTTATCAATCGCGTGCACAATAACAGCCGTTTGCAGGAAACCTTTTCATCAATGTTTAACGATGTGGATATGCGCGCAAAACTGCGTTCTCCGTTATTTTATTTTCGTTTATTGTTCAATCTAAAGGGCGGTGCCCGGGATGATAACGTATCTATATAAAATCTGTTTAAATATTTTATTTTTTCCATTTTTTGTCTCTGCACAGATTGTTTTTAGCGAAGTGATGTACAATGTTCAAGGTGCCGATTACCAGGACGAGTACATCGAATTATTTAATCTCTCCGAAGTAGAGACAGTCGACTTAAGCGGCTGGAAATTCAGCGACAGCAGCGGAACCGATTTACTGGTAAGCGCCGGCTCCGGAATGCAGCTTGCCCCGCGGCAGTTTGCCGTGATCCTCGATGGCAGTTATTTCGAAAACTCTTCCCGCTACGACGATGTGATTCCGGAGAGCGCTTTAATCATAAAAATTGATAATAATTCGCTTGGTTCGAACGGACTGAGCAACTCGAAGCCGGAAACTCTGTTGCTGATGAACAGCGCCGGAGACACGGTTCAAATTTATCAATACTCGATTGGCAACGAAGAAGGCTATCCCGATGAGAAAATTCTTTTGGGCGGCGGGAACGGGGCGGAAAACTGGGCAGACGGATTGCTGTTGGGCGGTACCCCTGGTTTCCGTAATTCGGTTACACCCTGGGAATTTGACTTGGCCATTTCAGAATCATCCGTTGAATACCATCCCTCTATTATGATTAAAACGGATAATACGGTTCATTTTAGCGCAGCCGTTCGGAATAGCGGGATGCAGGTTTTTGATGATTCGGTTTGTGTGCGCTTATTTGTGGATATGTATGACGGGGTAGAGCCGCAGGAACCGAATCGTGAAATTGCCAATCAGGCGGTTCAAACATCTCTGCCGCCTACAGAAATTTTTATCATTGAATTCGACTGGGCACCGCAACGGGCCGGCATCTATCAGATTGTCTTGCAAATCGAATCGGATAGCGACCAGAATCAATTAAATAACCGTGCGCTTATAACGGTAGTGGTCTATGAAAGCGAAGAGACCTTTGCCATCAATGAAATTAAATTTCTGACGGCCGAAGACGAACCGGAATGGATTGAGTTGTATAATTACGGTAGTAAACCGCTCAATCTAATCGGCTGGGGAATTGCAGATGCGGTGGATACCTGCCATATAGATTCGCTCATTTATTTGTTTCCGGGACAGTACAAAGTATTTGCGGCAGACAGCGGGCTGGAACGATTTTATCCGCTCGAAGATTCATTGCGAATAATTTTGAAGGGATTTCCCACTTTGAACAACAACGGAGATGTTTTGTATCTGCTCAATCCGGGCGGTGGCTGGGTGGAACAGGTGCCTTATGAGAAAAACTGGCTTGAGGGCGAGGAGTGGCGGATCCCTTCGCTGGAGCGCATTAATCCGCTTCTGGACTGCCGGCGGGCCGAAAACTGGGGGCCCTGCACAGCGTCGGAGGCGGCCACCCCCGGCACACAGAACGCGCTTTTCACTGCTATCGAAAAGAATAGTGACCTCAAATTTTTCTGCAATCCCGATCCCTTTTCACCGGACGGCGACGGATTTGAAGATTATACGATCATCCAGTTGCAATCTCCGCTGCACTCCGGCCGTCTGCGTATACAAATATTTGATATTAACGGGCACCGCGTGCGCACCATTCGTGATAATGTTTTTGCCGGTTCTTCCTATTCGGTGCCCTGGGACGGAAAGAATGACTCCGGTAATCGCTTGCGTATGGGTATTTACATCATTTTAGTTCAGGTTCTGGATGATCGCAGCGGAATTTTTGAGGAGTACAAAAAAACGGTCGTACTTGCGGCGCGGATGTAATAATTTCTGTATAAAAATGAATTCGACTGCATATATACAACACAGCTTTATAAACCTTTAAAAAACAATCAATAATAAGACTAAAAAAAAGTTCTTTGCGGGTTGATTTTGCCTGCGTTTCCACCTTATATTCCGGTGTTGACAAGACGATCGTGAAATTCAAATATAAAGAAAAGGAGAGTGCTAAATGTCAAACGCATTTTTCAAAGTACCCGAGCCTTACAACGAACCCATCTTAAACTATGCGCCGGGCAGTAAGGAACGCGCAGAGTTGAAGAAAAAACTAGCCGAGATGCAGGCCGGACAAGTCGAAATTCCGCTTATTATTGGCGGTAAGGAAATTAAGACCGGACGCACCGTTGAAATCCGCGCACCGCATAACAGGGAAGTACTGCTGGGAACTTATCATAAAGCCGGAAAAGAAGAAGTTGACTTAGCTATTCAGGCAGCGCTTAAAGCGCGTACCACCTGGGCAGAAATGCCCTGGGAACAGCGTTCCGCGATTTTTCTGAAAATGGCTGATCTGCTGGCCGGACCCTGGCGCAGTACTTTAAATGCGGCAACGATGCTGGGACAGTCTAAAACCGCCTTTCAGGCCGAAATTGATGCCGTAGCAGAACTCTGTGATTTCTGGCGATTTAATGTCAGTTATATGGCCGATCTGATGAAAGAGCAGCCCTATTCTCCTCCGGGTATGTGGAACCGTTCCGAATACCGCCCGCTGGAAGGGTTTGTTTTTGCGGTTACGCCGTTTAATTTCACCTCCATCGCCGGCAACCTGCCTACCGCCCCGGCAATGGTGGGTAATGTGGCCTTGTGGAAACCGGCTTCAAGTTCGGTTCTTTCCGGTTATTTTCTGATGAAGCTGTTTAAAGAAGCAGGTCTTCCGGATGGCGTTATTAATTTTATCCCCGGCAGCGGCGGCCAGGTGGGCAACCCGGTGATGGCCAGCGAACATCTCGCCGGAATTCATTTTACCGGTTCGACGGCTGTGTTCCAGAATATGTGGAAAACCGTTGGCGATAATATTTCGAAAATGAAATACTATCCGCGCATCGTAGGTGAAACCGGCGGAAAAGATTTTATTTTTGCACACAGTTCCGCTAATATAAAAGCCCTTGCGGTGGCGACCCTGCGCGGCGCTTTTGAATACCAGGGACAAAAATGTTCGGCGGCTTCCCGTATGTATATTCCCAAATCCATTTGGAGTGAGTTTAAAGAAATCTATACGGCGGAAGTGGCTAAAATCAAAATGGGCGATGTGACCGACTTCACTAATTTTATGGGTGCGGTTATCGACAAAGCCGCCTACGAAAGTATTACATCGTACATAAAAATGGCCGAAGAATCCGATGAAGCCGAATTTTTGACCGGCGGTAAATACGATGATTCCAAAGGCTTCTTTATTGAGCCGACTACGATTGTAACCACGAATCCCGGTTTCATCACAATGCGCGAAGAAATCTTTGGCCCGGTGATGACCATCTTTGTGTATGACGATGACAAGCTGGATGAAACCCTGGAACTCTGCGATACCACTTCCATTTACGCACTGACTGGCGCTATCTGGGCGCAGGATCGGGAAATGCTGGTGAAAATGTCGGATCGTCTGCGCAATACGGCGGGTAATTTTTATCTGAATGATAAACCCACCGGTGCGGTCGTGGGACAGCAGCCCTTTGGCGGCGGACGTGCTTCCGGTACCAACGACAAAGCCGGCAGCGCAATGAATATCCTGCGCTGGATGACTGCGCGCACGATTAAAGAAACAATGGTTCCGCCCGAAGACTGGACCTACCCGTTTATGGGCGAAAAATAGAACCGATACATTTCGGGTGTACGAAAATTGAATTGATTGCAATGAAAACTTACTAAGAAGGAGATGAAAATGGAACGGATAAAAGTACTTATTATGGGTGCCGCAGGACGCGATTTTCATAATTTTAATACCTATTTCCGCGATAACGAGCAGTATGATGTGAAGGCCTTTACCGCCACACAGATTCCCGATATTGACGATCGTAAATACCCGGCAGAACTGGCCGGCAGCCTGTATCCGGACGGAATTAAAATCTATCCCGAAGAAGAACTGCTGAGCCTGATTGAAAAATTCGACATTGATGAAGTTATTTTTTCGTACAGCGATTTGCCTTATGATTACGTGATGAGCCGTTCGGCAATGGTCAACGCGGCCGGGGCTGATTTCCGTTTAATGGGCACCAAAAGAACGCAGATCAAAAGCACTAAACCGGTTATCGGAATTTGTGCCGTGCGTACCGGCTGCGGAAAAAGTCAAACCACACGCAGAGTCGCAAAGATTCTGCAGGA
>JANTFQ010000052.1 GCA_024763405.1 Calditrichaceae bacterium | reverse complement strand
CAGCACTTCTTCAATCCGTGCAATTTGCAGTTGAATTTCTTCCTGTTGCTGCGTTTTCAGCAGTTTATAGGCGGTGCTTTGCAACAGGTATTTTGTCCAGCCCGGTGTAAGCCGCTTAATCCGTCTATCCGCAAGAAGCGTATTGAGCAGGCTAAAATTAATCTCCTGCGTTGGAAGCAGCGGATTGTTTAAAAAGCCCAGAACCTGTTCCCATTCACAGCCGGAGGACGCCAGCCGCAGAGGCTGTAAAAAGAGTTTTATCAGCGGAGACTGATTTAAGGCAAAGCCGGTCGATAAATTAAACGGAATCTGAAACCGCCTGAAAATTTGCTGAATCAGGGGAATATAACGTTCCAAATTGGCAAAGGTTATCGCCATTCGGGCTGGGAGAATTTTTTCGTTTTGGTATAATTGCCGGATCTGCGCGGCGATGAATTCGACTTCTGCCTTTCGATCAGAAAGAGGCTGCACGGCGATGCGCTCCTGCTGATCGGTTTTATGAGCACCTTCCGCATCTCGGTGGAAAAGAACCTGCGCAAAAGGAGATTGCCGCATTGAATTATGCTCTTCCGCGCCCATTGCTTTTAAGCGCAGCCAGGCTTCGTGCGTATGCTGAAAGAGCGCCGGGTTATCCGCGCTGTATTCTATTTTTATATGAAGGGGCAGCCAGGCGGATACTTTTTCGATAAACGTAAACATCGCCGGCGTAAACAGGCCATAGCCGCTAACAAAGATTTCCGTTACCTTCGGAAATTGCCGTTTAAAATTTTCTTTTGTTAGCTGCGAAGCGGCCGTGTGTTTTGCAAAAGGCTCGTCGATGAGCTGCTCCCCCAGGGCTTCATCCAGTGCCTGCAGAAGAATTTCGAAATCGGAGTATTTTAGGGGCTGTGCCTTTTTCTCATCGGTTTTAATTTGTGCAAAAGCTTTACTGTCATAGCCAAAGCGGCGCAGCTCACTAACAGCGTCACTGACTTTACGTACCAATCCCGAAGTAATATGTTCACCCTTTAAAAAATAGGGCAGACTGCCGGCGGTCTTTTCCAGAAGAGATTCGATCAGGATTTGCAGCATTCCTGCGGAGAGCACCCGTTTGGCTCCCGGAAGAGCGGAATACAGGTTTAGCAGCAACTGGTCAAAGGTAAAAATATCCGGATCGGCCAGCGCTCCGGTCGGAGAGGCGTCGAGCAGCCGCTGTTTTAAAATTCGTACGGCGCGGTTTACCGGCAGGACGGCAATATAATCGTTCGTCCTGTTCCGGAGCTGCTGTTCAAAAAAATAAAATCGATTTGGGGGTGCGCAATAGAGCTGTAAGTTTTTCATATAAGTAAATTAAAATTACACTGTAAAGGCTGGAAATTCAAAGAAAATTAATCCTCTGGTTAATTTTATTAAAAATATGCCGACTTTTATAAATACTATTGATGTTTCGGTCCTTAATGAAAGGCAGGGCCGGAGTGATATAAATAGTGTTTGTCTATTAAATCAGAGAATAGTGAGAATTTTTATAATTCTTTCTGCTGTCATAAATACCTCATCCCCTATCCCCTTCTCCTACAAGGAGAAGGGGAACTTTCCTTTCTCCCTCTCCTTTTAGGAGAAGGCCGGGGTGAGGTTTTAGACTACTTTAAAGACGGGCATTAAATAGAAAGTTTTATTACAATGAAACCTATCAAAGGATTGATACCAGGCACTTTTTTTTTCATCTCTATTTTTATTACTGCATATTTTTTCAGTTATTTTTTAAAACAGGTGCCCGACTATTTTTCAGCCCTTCTTATTGCCATCAGCGCATTGGTTTTCTCTTTTCTTTTTTTAAAATGGGATAAAAGAACAACTCAATCGGTCATGGAAAACAGTCCAGCCAATCCGGAAGAGCTTGAAGAAGCCTATTTAAAATTGGCAGAAGCCAAAACAAGTTTGTTGAGCAAAGAAGAAAGTCTGCGTAAATTTTCGCGTATAATTGAGCAAAGCCCCACCTCCATTGTGATCACAGACCTAAAAGGGAATATCGAATATGTCAATCCCCGCTTTACCGATGTTTCCGGCTATTCCTACGAAGAGGCAATCGGGCAGAACCCACGCATATTAAAATCCGGAGAAATTCCGCCGGAAGGGTATAAAGAAATGTGGGAAACCATAACTTCCGGTAAGATTTGGCGCGGAGAATTTCATAATAAGAAAAAAGACGGCACGTTGTACTGGGAATTTGCACATATTGCACCCGTAAAAAATCACCAAGGAAAAGTTACCCACTATATTGCCGTTAAAGAAAACATCACACTTAAAAAAAGCATTGATGAAGCTCGGAAAATGTATGCCAAAGCGCTGCATAACATTCGTGATATGGTAACCCTCGTTGATTTAAAAGGAAATATCATTTATGTAAACGAAGCTTTCTGCGCTGCTTTTAAATACCAGGACGAACAGATTTTAGGTAAAAATTTTCGGGTTCTGCTGCCTGCCGATACACCAGAGGAGATTTCTGACCGCCTCTTCAACAGTAAAAACTCCGAAGGCTGGAACGGAGATATCCGCTGTATTACCCGTCAGGGACATATTTTTTATACCGCTATGTCAACATCTGCCATAAAAGATGAAAACGATAAAATCATTGCGTTTGCCGGAATTTCACGTGATTTGACGGAAGAACGAACCGTTCAGGAAAACAAGCGCAAGGCCGAAATGCTTGCTACGATTCAGGAACTGGCCGGTTCTGTTTCGCATGAATTTTCTCAGCCCCTGCAGGCTTTGAATAACTACATCAGTTTGCTCAAAATGGGAAAAATCAATAAAGATTACCTCAATAACAGCGCGCGCGCTGTTGATCGAATTGCGGAACTGGTAGATAATCTGGCGGAAATCACCAGTATCCAAAAACAGGATTATTTAAATTCAAAAATAATTAATCTTAAAGCTTCGGCATTGACAAAACAGGAACTGGCGCATAAACGGATTTTGGTAGTCGATGATGAAGAGCAGATTCTGGAAACCGTCACCGAAATGCTGCAAATTGCCGGTTATGAATGCGACGGCGCTTCGGACGGCCTGGAAGCCCTGCAAAAGATCAGCAAACAAACCTATCAGTTAATAATTTCGGATATAAATATGCCGCGCATGAGCGGTGTCCGGCTTTTTGAAAAACTGCAAGCCATCAGCTACAAAGGCGCGTTTGTTTTCCTGACCGGTTATTCGGTACCCAATGAAATCAATTATTTTATTAATGAAATAGACGGACTTTTAAATAAACCGGTGGATATGCATAAATTAATCGAAATCGTTCAAAAAATACTCGGCAAAGCAGAAAAAGAATGAATTGCCGGAAAATTGTTTAATTATTGCAGCAGCAGAGCGAACTGGGTATATTAGCCTCGTTCTGCAAAAAGGTAAAAATATGACTGAAAAAACTATTGATCTGAAACAACTGCTCTTTTTAATCAGCGATCAAAAAGAGATGGATATCAATTTGAATCTAGATGAAGGGTGTACCTTTGAGGCGGAAGATCCTAAACCGCTCGTTAAAGTCATTAATTACCTGATAAATTATCTGGCCCAACTGACCCAACAAACCATCGAAATTGCACTGGACCTGCTCCCCGAAACCTACCGTCTTTCCCTGTTGGTTTATACCACTTCCGACACACTTCCCGACATCAGTGGGAATTTGCAAAATGCGCTTGATGACTACCAGGCCGACTTTAAACTGCACCATGAAACCGGCCGGTATGTCAAGGCGATTATAACATTCCAGAAATAAAATTTTTCCTTCCGGCGTTCTTCAGCAGAAAGTATAATGCAATTGTGAATGATATAAATCACGTATCGTCCTAATTTATTTTTATATTTTAAGTTGGTCATTTATACATTTAATTTACTATTGAGCAGGAGACTTTATGCGATTTACTCATTTTTTTTTAGTGACGTCTATTCTGATTGGTTTTATCTCCTTCCCGGCCTTTGCCCATAAAAGCAGGCCTGCCTCTCTTCTGGAAAAAAACAATTTTAAAAAAGGGGCTACGTTAAGAACCGCAAATGGAAAAATTGACGCCGAAACAGGTGTTATTCGTTATTTATACGGAAGAAAAGTGGATGGATATTCCGGCAGTGCCGAAGAAATTGCCCGGGCTTTTATTTCCGACAAAGCTCAGCGTTTTGGGCTGGATGTTTCCAGAGACGAGCTCAGGACTTTTGCCATTAAACCTTCAAAAGGCGGCACATCCGTACTTTTTGATCAAACCTTTCAGGGAATCCCTGTTTATGGTTCCCGGATTGTGATTACCTTAAATAAATTAAATGAAATTACCTTTGCGGCCAGTACTTTTAAGCCTGTTAAGCAACGTATTTCCACCTCCTCTTCTCTTTCAGAAAATCAAGCCATAAACGCCGCGCGTAATTATCTGCAGGTGAATGGGAAACTAATCGGGCGTCAGTACGCGGAACAATCCATTTTAGAAACCACAGACCGGGGATTTGTTTTAACCTGGCGGGTTGTGGTACCCACCGAATCGCCTATGGGCGACTGGGAAGTTTTCGTAGACGCCACTTCCGGGGAAATCGTTCATGTAAAAGATATGATGATGTACCACGATGGCAAAGGCCTGGTTTGGGATCCGGATCCCCTGACCACAGCCGGTGTTACCTACGGCGGCCTGTATAAAGATAATAATGACGCTGATTCCAACGAACTGAATGATGAGCGCATTGAAGTCGTATTAAAAGATATCACATACGAAGGCGGATTGTATAAACTGAAGGGCCCTTATGCGGTTCTGAAGGACTGGGAATCACCAACGGATACCTTTCCCGAACTGGCCGATTCTTCCATGTTTCGCTTTACCCGAAATGATCAAAATTTTGAATCCGTAATGGCTTACTATCACGTAGATAAATCTACCCGACATCTGATTCTGGATTTAGGTTACGATGTTGCAGAGCAGCATAATTTTGAAGTCGACCCGCACGGACTGAGCGGTGATGATAATTCGCATTATGTGACTTCCGACAATTATCTCGCGCTTGGCGAAGGCGGCGTGGATGATTCCGAAGACGCCGACGTCATCTGGCATGAGCACGCCCACTCTTTTCAGACCAATTTAACCGGCGGTATGTCCTACAGCGGAGAAACCATGTCTCTGCAGGAAGGCAGCTCCGACTATTGGGCTGCTTCGTATTCCCGAATCACCAACGATTATAATTGGGGTTACGTATTTTCATGGGACGGCCACAATGAATTCTGGAACGGCCGACGCTGTGATTTGGACTGGGTTTATCCGGATGATTATGTAAGCGGCCACGATGGCGGCCAGATTTGGTCTTCGGCCTTAATGGATATCTGGATTCAGGTGGGACGCGAAGTAACCGATACCGATTTTATTGAAACACATTATATCTGGGGGTCTTCCCCCGGATTGCAGGATGCGGCCCAGGCCTATATCCAGGCTGATGAAAATGTGTACGGCGGCGCACATAAAGGCATCATTATTGATGCCTTCGACGCCCACGGCCTGGTAGACAAGGCCGATTATATGGCCACCATTACACACACACCGCTCACTGATACGGAAGAATCTGCTGCCGGTTATGATGTGGTAGCGACGATTACGCAAGGCGCTGACCCTTTGGATCCCAACCGTATGTGGGTGGTTTATGGCGTATCCGCCTTAACCGATTCAGTTTTGATGACGGCAACCGGCGGAACGAATGAATATATGGGTACCATCCCCGACCTTGGTAATGAAATTGATATTCAGTATTATATCTCTGTTATTGATCAGGGTAATAATGTGAGCAACGATCCCAGTGATGCTCCAACCGGCTACCATAGCTTTCATGTAGGCACCGATCTGGAAGCGCCGGTAATTACACACACAACCTTAGGGGATCAGGCGCTGGCCCAGTGGCCGGCCACCGTAAGCGCCACCGTTACCGACAACGCCGGCGTGGACACGGTGATTTGCTTCTTTGGTCATAACAGCACCGCCGCTTTGGACAGCTTCCCACTCGTTACCAGCGGAAATGATTTGTACGAAAACCCATTTCCCCTGGATGCTGCCGCGCTTACCATCGGCGATTCCATCCACTATTATATTATCGCCCGGGATATTGCACAGAACACCAACAGCAGCCGCGAGCCGGCCAACGGCTTTCATTCTTTTTCAATTATCGAAACAAAAGGTTTGGTTTTAATTGTGGACGATGACCCCAACGGCAAAGCGGCAGATAATTCAGGCAAAACTCCGGTTGTCCGTACAAAAGAATCGTATGGTAAATCCGCCGATGATATTCAGACCTGGTTAGATGCGCTGGGTTATTCTACCGAAAAAGTGACGGTGGCAACCGCACTGAATACTAATTTTTCCAATTACGATCTGATTATTTCCTCCAGCGGCGCTAACACATCCCCCGTATCCGATAGCAATTACCGTACAAAACTGGAAGACTGGACGGCGACGGCCGGGAATAAACTGCTCATCGAAGGTGGTGAGCTGGGTTACGACGCGCTGAGTTCCCCCGGTTATTCTTCTTTTGCCGCCAACGTTCTGCATTCCACTAAATGGAATACGGACAATGCCGGCAACCTGCAAACCGTAAGCGGGCAGGAAAACCACGCTATTTTAAACACACCCAATACAATTCCGTCCCCTCTTGCGATCAGCTACAGCGGTTATGGAGATCAAGATGCGGTAGAAGCGGACGCGCAATCCTATATCGTGCTGGAACCGGCTAACAATAGCGCTAACGCCGGTATTTTGGTTTATGATAATGACAGCGACCCCAACTCTGCGCAGACGGTTTATTTTGCCTTTAACCTGGCCGCGCTTAACAGTACGGAAGGCAAAAATTTACTGGATAACTCGGTTGCCTTTTTACTGGCCGGCCCCATCGGCGCCATCAGCGGCACGGTTGATTTAACCGATACAGAAGACGACAGCGGCGTTTCCGTCTATCTGAGCGGCGACGCGGCCGATACGCTGACCACTAACAGCAGCGGTTTTTACCGTTTCAGCGGATTGCTTGACGGAACCTATACGGTTAAAATTCATAATAGCGGCTACACAACAACGGACAGCGTGGCCAGCGGATTAACCGTAAATCAGGATACGGTGCAGAATGTTGACTTTTCAATGGATCCGATTATTTCGGCCATTGGAAAGGACGGACAGACGCCGCGGGAATTTGCTCTTTCACAGAACTATCCCAATCCGTTTAATCCGACAACGGCTATCAGCTATCAGCTTTCAGTGGGCAGCGAGGTACGCCTGATTATTTATAATCAGCTCGGACAAAAGGTGCGAACGCTGGTAAACGGAAAGCAGGAGGCCGGAGAATATGTGCTTACATTTGACGCTTCCGCTTTGAGCAGCGGCATCTATTACTATAAATTAACCGCCGGCCGTTTTGTTAAAATACGCAAAATGATTTTGATGAAATAAAGGATTATTTCATCCCAGCCAGCCCCTTTTTTATGGGGATTTGCTCCCGGGAAGGGAGCTTCTTTTTCGGGATGGCAAGGGATTATTTCATCTCCCGATAAATCGGGATTTCGCTTTGCTCAACCGACTTGCCCCTTTTTTATGGGGATTTGCCCCGACGGACAAGGACGTTTTATGGGGATAAAGTAAAAAAATACCGGGGATGCACTTTTGCATCCCTTTTTTTTGGAGTGAAGTTTGGAGTGAATCGACTGTGTCGATTCGAGAATCTTTGCCGGTATCAGGTATGAAATGATCTCTCAAAAAGTTTTCAGAAGGCAGGGTATCGCTTGTTAATTTGATCACTGGAAATTCTCTGATGAATATTGGATATTGTACGAAAATATCAATTGAATAATCAATAACCAACAGGGATTATCCTGTTTTCAAGTACTAAAAATTATTGAAAACATCCGTACTCTGGTATCGTTCATCTTCAATCGTTTAATAATGGGTGCTACTGGAACCCCCTGTTGAAAGCCGGGCAGGCTGCCTCCACGGGTAAGACAGCTTTTTAAAATCGCAAAGCTACAATCGTACATAAAAATTTGAACCGCGATTTTAAATTTTAGTACTTTAACGGTACGAATTCTTTAAGACTTCGCACCGCGTTTCAGTTTCTATTAAATCACGAAGAGCGTATCATTTCACGGAGAAATGCTAAAAAAAATAAATGGAATCTCTGTGTTCTGTGGTAAAGTGTTTGATTTTGGAATTTATCGCGCCGGTAGGCGGATCAGTCTACCGACTGATTTGTGTTTTATCAATTCCTTAGTCCTGAATCTTCTGTGCCCAGTGAATAAAAGCCGTCTCAATAATGGCCGCAATAAAAAGAAGCGGGAGTGCAATCCAGAGATAGGAATGCAGATAGATATTTACCTTCCAGGAAAACTCTGCGCCGCTACCCTGCAGCAGTTGCAAATTATATCCCAGGGCCAGGGCAAAGGTGATAAAAACCGCCGGCAGTTCAAGCATCGCCACCGGGTTCAGCAGAGCGGCAAAGTAAAATTCGCCTTTAAGTGAATGAAAGGTTACCACGCCAATATTCAAACCGGTCCAGGCGGCAAACAGAACGGGCAGAAATAAAATATAGCCGGACAGTAAATCAATCGTAAGGGAAATACTGTTCACACCAAAAATGAACAGGAACAGTCCATAGACATTTATCTTTTTTTTCGACCAGGCTTCTAATTTAACCGACATCCACATAGGAAAAGCTACCAGCCATTTGATATTTTTATGGTATACCCAGGGCGCGGCGGCATATCCTACAAAGAAAAATACCATCCCGGCCAATACCAGGGTCAGACGAACCGGCAAAAATAATGCGCTCATTTATAAATCCTTCCAGGCGCGCACGCCGCAAATCGCGTCCGCCTTTTTAATGCCATTGATGATGGATTCTTCCACCGCGGCAACCGTGAGCGCGGCCAGCAGGTCCAGATCAGATTCAATTTCCGGCGTGGAAATTACAAAACTAATATCGCCATCGTAACTGGTATGGGACGGCTCGATGCGTCGGGCAATGCCGTGATGGGCCCGATCGGCAATAAAACGGGCCTGCTGTTTGGATAACACCGCATTGGTCAGCACCGCCGTCAGAACCGTGTTTTCGGCCAGCCCCACTTTGGGTTCCTCCCAGCGGATAAAGGGATTGCCCTCTGCCATAAACGTTCCGTCTTCGGCCAGGGCTCCGGCAAGAATCTTTCCATTCCAGTCCAGCACATCCCCCACGGCATTAACTACGGTGAGCGCCAGAGCCTTTACCCCGTTACTGCTTTTTTCCGCGATTCCGATTCCGCCTTTCAGTGCAAAATCCATTCCCCGCCATTTACCGACGGTGGCGCCGCTGCCCGCGCCCACATTTCCCATCTGAAAATTCTCATACGAAGCCGTTTCCAACGCCTGCCGGGCCTGTTCCGTTTTGGGATATGCTTTTGAATTGCCAATATTTTTATCAAAAATTACCGCCGCCGGAACAATGGGCACCGGCCCGAAATTGGTCTGGTAACCGGAACCTTGTTCGGCCAGGGCTTCCATCACCGCGTGGGCGCAGTTTAAACCAAAAGCGCTGCCGCCGGTTAAAACAAGGGCGTCGATGCAGCTGATTTTCCGTTTGGGTGAAAGCAGCGCGTATTCCCTGCTTCCCGGAGAAGCGCCACGGGCAACCGCACTGGTCACATTATTTTCCGGCGGAAGAATAACCGTACAGCCGGTGGCATTTTTGAGATCGGAAGAATGACCGATTTTAAATCGCGTTAACATAGATTGTCCTGATTAATGAGCAGCAGTTCCGAATGTAATGGAGAGCAGCAAGCGCTGCAACTAATTTGCCGGAAAAAGTCCGGGAAAAGGGCAAATTTTTCGGTTGAATTTATAAGGCCGGCAACCTATATTAAAGCGGATTGGAGCCTTATGAAGAAAATATTAGTCGTTGATGATCAAAGTGAGGTGCGGGAGTTTTTAAGTGACTTTTTAACGCTTAAAGGCTTTAAGGTTGTGCTGGCCTCAAATGGCAAAGAAGCGCTGGATGTTCTGGAAGACCAGCAGCCGGACGCTGCCGTTGTGGATGTGGAGATGCCGGTAATGAACGGCCTGCAGTTTTCTAAAAAGGCCCTTGCAAATAATAGCAGCTTTCCAATTTTAATTATTACCGCCTTTTTAAAAAAATATTCTGAAAATGATTTCTTTGACCTTGGTGTGCGCAGTGTCCTGCAGAAGCCCATCGATTTGAATATCCTTCAGGCAGAAATACAAAATGTGCTTGCTTAAAGCCTCCTGGTTTTTTCATCTTTAATATAACATCTGCAATCTTCGATCGTTAATCTTCAATCGTTGACTAAAAATAATGTCAGATTGAAGATCAACAAGTAACAATTTATGATTTTTATTTTCTTACAGATAAATATGATGTGCTCTTCCCAAAGCGCTTTGTTTTAACCTTTCTTTTTTTTAACTTTTGTCTTGGCTGATATTTTCTTCCCCGATAAATTAAAATTGCATCAATCATGAAGCTAATGAAGGTCGGGAAGAAAATAAAAATTGATTCTAAGTTGCTTCATACTCTTCATGGTAATAAACATTTTATTTGTCAGGAATAGATATGTCACGTCTTAATAAAATTTTACAACCTAAATCCATCGCCATCATCGGCGCTTCCCGCAAAGAAGGTTCCCTGGGAAAAATGTTTATGGAGGCCGTCCTGCGGATGAATTTTAAGGGCAAAATCTATCCCGTCAACCCCAAAGCCGATTTTATTGAAGGCATCAAAGCGTACCCTTCTGTGGCCGATTTACCACAAAAACCGGATCTGGCCGTCATT
>JANTFQ010000051.1 GCA_024763405.1 Calditrichaceae bacterium | reverse complement strand
TCTTTTTTATATTCCAGCGCAATCTTTTTACCACCCCTTAAAACACCAAAGACTATCCGTGTATTCAGGTTTTGGAGAAAGACATCTTGGATTTCATTCCAACTGTGAACAGGCGTTCCGTTTATGGAAAGTATTTTATCATGCTTTTTAAAACCAACCTGAGACGCGATTCCCTGCTCGGGAACGGCGGCAATTGTTGTTGTGGGAAAACGCTGTTCTCCTTCGGAATAGGTTAAAAACGCCATTATAGCAATTGCTGTGATTAGGTTCATCACCACGCCGGCGGTAATAATTACAATTCTCCGCCAAACCGGTTTGGAATTAAATTCGTAGTCGGCACCGGTGACGTTGTCATCCAAACTTTCATCGATAAAACCGGCCATTTTAACAAAGCCGCCCAGTGGGATTGCAGAAATCGAAAACTCCGTTTCTCCGATTTTTTTGGAGTACACCGTTGGGGGAAAACCGATGGAAAATTTATCGACACGGACACCCATCCATTTGGCGGCAAGGAAATGCCCCAATTCGTGGACAATGACTAAAAAGCTAAATACAAAAATAACAGCGATGATGTTGAGCATTTTTTTCTCTTTATAAAATACCAAAAGGCCGGGTTTTCCCAGGCCCATATAAAAATCCATCTTTCCGAATCAAGTTCAGAAAGATGGATATGAATAAAAAACTGTCCCGCTTAAAAAGGGCGTTAAAAATTTACAGGACGATCATAACCCCTGCGCCAAATGAATTATACTCACCAATATTATAATCGGCATGCACATTCAGCAGGAGTAACGTTAGACTTACACCCAGGTTATAGCGCAAACTGTTTTTGCCATCTACGGCAATATTTCCCAAATCATTTACACCAGGTAGATCGAAGGCGTCTGTTTTAACCGTCATGGACGATTTATCATATCCGGCGCCGCCGTAAACAGATACGGGAAAAAGAGGAATGGAAACAGAGGCCTGCAGATTCATACTAAACGTACCGGCGTCAATAATATCACCAAGGGTAAATTTATGATAGGCCGCCTGAATACTGAAATCCAGCGGCAGTAAACCGATCGGCAGGAGGGCGCTTAAACCGTATTTTAAACCACCGCCCAAAACGGTTAAATCCCCCACATCGGAGAGGTTTACTTTCGTAAATCGAGCGGTAGCTTCCAGATTAGCAAAGAGTCCAACATTAGCATGCAGCATGGGAAGCGCAAAAAAATCTGCATTTGTACCCGGTATTGCCAATTGATTATCCGGTTTATCCGTTCCAAATACCGTCGGTACATTTCCGTCGATAGCTGCATTTGTACTCTTAAAAGATTTACCGGCATCAGGAATGGGCACATAAACGGCGCTTAAACCAACGTCAAAACGCGGAAACCCTTTTGTGCCGCCCCGGTGATACAGAGCGCCACCTAAAGTCGTTCCCAAAGAGGTAGAAAGTGGTTCTACATATCCTTTTATATAATCCTCACCATATCCGTTAGCCAGAATATCGGTCAGGTAATCTTCAACAGATTGTGCTTTTAATCCCGCTGTCGAAAAGAACAGGAAACCTGCCACCAACAATAATGAAAGACGTTTCATAATACCTCCTGTGATATGATTGAGTAACTCTTAATATTGAAACTAAATAATAAACTGATTACTCATTTTTTCTGCTTCGAGCAATTCGTCATATGCCGTATTTTTTAAATATATTGAATTTACCCCGCTACAGGCAAATTGTTCTTTAATGGCCCGGCTTAATTTCTGCGCCGTCATTTTACGGGAATTTATCTCTTTCAAACCAAGCGCGCTTTGATGCAGCGCATTAGCCAGCCCCTTTTTTTCGTTTTCTGTAACTGATAAATACTTTAAAACCTCTGTTTGTGTTCCGGACAAAAGAATGGAGCCATGCTGCAACAGGCTGTTTCGAAATAATTTTTGAGCGCTGCCCACCACTTTCTTATTCTGGTATTTTATTTCAGAAAAAGCAGAACGATTAAAACAGGCAAATGTTTTCTGCCCTTCTTTTAGATAATTGCCCTCCACCTCTTTTTCATGGAGTTGCACTTCGTAATTCAGCTTCCGCAGTGCAGCTGCTAAAATATGATGAAACAGGCGATAAATCTGATGGTGACGCTCCTGTCCAGCGGGAACAATAAGGCTATAAGTCAATTCATGGGCATGCAACACAGCGCTGCCTCCGGTGGGGCGTCGTACAAGATCAATTCCATCTTTTACTAATTGTACACGGTTTATAAATCCGGCATCCTGATGTTTCCCAAGAGATAAACAATGCGGTTCCCAGCCGTAAAAACGCAAAATAGGATCATCCTGTGCCGTAATGTTTTCCGCGAGAAAAAAATCGAGCGCCATATTGACGGCGCCGTTAAAATATTGAAATGGGATTACACGCAGCCGGCCGTGGGGAGCCAAAACAGAAACATCAACGGATGATTCCACGATCGCTGCCTTTTAAAAAATCGATGAGATGGTTCAATTCGGGAACTAAATCCAGTTCCTGTTCCATCTTCTGAATGGCCTGATCTTTCGTCAATTTCTGACGGTATAGTATTTTGTATGCTTTTTTCAAAATACTCAATACTTCCGCTGAAAAACCGCGACGGCTTAGTCCTACCGAATTTAAGCCCCCATAGGTCAGCGGATCGCCCATGGCAAGAATATAAGGTGGCACATCTTTAGTAATTGCAGACATACCGCCGATAAAACTGTGCGCTCCAATGTGCACAAATTGGTGAATGGCGCACATACCACCGATTCCGACATTGTCTTCAATAATAACGTGCCCGGCCATGTTTACGGCATTGGCAACCACAACATTGTTCCCTATTTGACAATCGTGGGCTGTATGTGAATATGCCATTAGTAAACAATTGTCACCGACTCTTGTAGTCCAGCTATGGTTCGTTCCACGGTTTACGGTTGCATATTCCCGGATGGTCGTATTATCGCCGATAGATACAAAGGTCTCTTCATTGTCAAATTTTAAATCCTGAGGAATGGTGCCGATAACCGCACCGGAAAAAATACGGCTCTTTTTGCCAATCGTCGTTCCTGAAGCGATGACTGCATGCGGATGAATTTCGCAGCCGTCGCCTATCTTAACACCGGCTTCAATTACGGCAAACGGACCTACATAAACACCTTCGCCGATTTCAGCTTTGGGATCGATTACAGCCGATGAATGTATTTGTGTCAACTAAACTCCCGAATAATGTTCAGATATTCATTATCTGTTTATATATTTGTATTAACTTTCACTGTCCACAACAGCGGCCATCATTTCCGCTTCGCATACCAGTTCCCCTTTTACATAGGTTTTCCCGGCCATCTTAAAGGTAGAACGTCTGTTTTTAAGCATGATCAATTCCATTACTAATTGATCGCCCGGCTGCACAATCTTACGGAATTTCACATTGTCGATACCCATAAAAAAGACGAGTTTATTGCCCACATCCGCCTGTTCATTCAACAGTAAAATACCACCGACCTGCGCCATCGCTTCCACAATGAGAACGCCCGGCATTACCGGTTTCTGCGGAAAATGTCCCTGGAAAAAAGGTTCGTTCGTGGTTACGTTTTTAATCCCAACTGCCTTTTTCTCCGGTTCCAGTTCGATAATCGAATCAACCAGTAAAAAGGGATAGCGGTGCGGCAGAATTTTTTTGATGGCATTGATATCAAAGACAACGCCCTTTTTACTGACATCCTGGTATTTGCGGGTCAGGGTCTGTTTTTTATAATACGTGCGCAGTAATCGGGCAAACTCGATATTATTCTGATGACCGGGGCGTGCTGCTAAAATTTGCGCTTTAATATTTACACCGGCCAGCGCTAAATCACCAAGCAAGTCCAGTAGTTTATGACGGCTTGGCTCATTTCTGAACCGCAGAGTTTTATTATTTAAAATTCCATTGGTACCCAGCTCTACCGTTTCATCTATTTCAAACATTTTTTTCAGGCGCTGCATATCCGTATCATTTAAATCACGATCCACAATCACAACCGCCGAATCTAAATCTCCACCTTTGATTAATCCCTGCTCGGCAAGCATTTCCACTTCGTGCAGAAAACAAAAGGTACGGGCCGGGGCAAATTCCGAAATAAATTCCTTTTCCATCGAAAACAGGCCGGAATGCTGGCTGCCGAGGGCGGGGTTTTTATAGTCCACCATCACCGTTAAACGGTAATCATCGGTGGGTAGGGCTGCGTATTCGATTCCGCGTTGTTCATCCGAGAAACCAAGAGGCTCTTCCACAACAAGATATTCTTTGATGGCATCCTGCTCTTCTATTCCGGCCTCGAGCAGACGATTTACAAAAGGCATCGCAGAGCCATCTCCGATGGGTGGCTCGTTTCCTTCGAGTTCGATCAGCACATTGTCGATTTCCAGTCCTGCGAGTGCAGCAAGAACATGTTCGACTGTATGCACTTCCACTTCGTCCTTTTTAAGCGTCGTACCACGCAGACTGTCGAGTTCATGATCCTGAACCACATAATCAACAAGAGCGGGGATTTCCGGCGCATTTTTAATATCGGTGCGTAAAAATCGGAACCCGAAATTTTCAGCAGCGGGTTTAAACGTGATTTTGGTTTTATTCCCGGTATGCAGCCCGCGGCCTTCATAGGAAACTTCTTTTTTAATCGTTCGTTGTTTCTTGTCCATCAATACCCCGTGATTCTTCCAGTTCATTTTTTAAAATGTTTAATTCTTTTTCTAAATCTTTTATACGCTGCAACATCTGTGGAAGACGGCGCATACTAATTTCCATCCGTTTAAATTTTGTAATCGGCATGGCCGGCATTCCCCACATAACCGATTTTTCCGGAACATTATTTGTAATTCCGCTTTTACCCGCAATGGAACTTCCGTCCCCAACCTTTATGTGTCCGACAATTGCCACCTGTCCGCCGACGGAGACATTGTCCCCCACCTCGGTACTGCCCGCAATTCCGGATTGAGCGGCCATAACGGTATGTTTACCAACGACCACATTATGGGCTATCTGAATCAGATTATCTAACTTTGTTCCCTGGCGAACAATCGTTTCACCCAGCGTCGCCCGGTCAAGTGTTGTATTAGCGCCTATTTCAACGTCGTCTTCAATTCTCACAATTCCCATCTGGGGAATTTTTATATACTTACCTTCATAGGGTGCAAAGCCAAATCCATCGCTGCCCACAACAGAGCCGTTTTGCAAAATCACCCGGTTACCAATTATGCAGTTTTCACGCACGGAAACATTGGGATAGAGAACACAGTCGTCACCTACAATTACATTATCCAGCAAAACAACACCGGGATAGAGAATCGTGTTTTTACCGACCGAAACATTGGGACCTATGTATACAAATGGAGCAGCACGGACTGTTTCGTGCACATGTGCTGTTTGATCGATGAAGGTAAATTCGGAAATACCGCGAATGGACGTATGCAGTTCCGGTTCAAATATTTTAAGTACCTGTACAAAAGCGGCATAGGCGTTGGGGACCAGGATATACGGTAATTTGATACTTTCATTGGCCTGATCCAGTAAAACTGCACTGGCTTTTGTTCCTTCCAGGAAATGCTTATACTTTAAATTGGAAAGGAAGGTGATCGCACCTTCCTTTGCTGATTCTATCTTTGCCGGCTCGGTGATTTGCAGATCTTCCGGGCCATGAAGTTCACCCCCAAGAAGGGCGGCAAGTTCTTTTAAGGTCATTTTACTTCCCGCTATTTGCCAGAAACCTTGTTCAGTTCCTCGAGGATGCGGTCTGTAATATCAAATTTTGGATTGGCGTGTACCAATGCACCGGAAGAGGCGTCAAAAATAAAATCATACTCTTCTTCGTTGCCAATTTTTTCAATCAAGGCATTGATTTTGTCAATGATCGGCTTGGTTAATTCCATGCTCTTTTTATAAAATTCGCCTTCAGGTCCCAGCTTTTCGTACTTAAAGCGTTCAATATCCTGCGCCTTCTGCTGCGCGTTTTTCATTTTTTCCTGTTTTTTTTCAGGGCTTAAAAGCAGACTCTGAGAATCAATTTCCTGCAGCATGTCATTATATTCTTTAAGCATTTTCTGATAGTCAACGTCGTATCCGTTACGGATTTCATTCAGCTTTGTCTGCACATCCACATATTCCTGATACTGGGCTAATACTTTTTGCGACTGAACATAACCAAATTTCTGGGCAAAAGCCGGAATAGCGATCATTATTGAGACTATGATTAATAAGATTGATTTGTTGAACTTCACAAGTTCCTCCTTACGAGTAAGTAATTAATGAATATCATTTAATATATAAAAAAACTTAAAAACGACCAAATTGAAAATGCACTTTCCATTTTCCGGAACGCTGTAAATTTTCATTGTAATAATCAAAACCGTATCCGAAATCAATACCGATTATCCCAATCATCGGCATAAACAGACGAACACCTACACCCACAGAGCGATACAAGTCAAAGGGGTTGGTTTGTCCGATTTCTTCCCACACATTTCCTGCATCCGCGAACAACAATCCAAAAATAGTGGGATTCGGTGCAATCGGGAAACGCAATTCAAGAGAGGTTTTAAACATAGACTTACCGCCCTTGGGACTTCCGCCTGCGGTTAGAGGCCCAATCTGGCCGTCGTCATAACCGCGCAATCCCTCCGAAAAACCAAGACCGCTTCCGCCGAGATAGTAATATTCACCATAAAGAATATTTGTTTCATTGGTCAGCTTTTTTAGAATTCCGTATTTATTCTGACTGTACAGCACCAACCCAAAAGGCAGGGGAATAAACCATTCGGCCGAGAGATTCACTTTAAAAAAGTCCTGGTCGCCGCCCAGAATTCCGCCCGATAACTCGGTACTGATCGAATGCGATGAACCCCGTGTCGGGAATTCCGGATTATTCCGGCTGTCCCTGGAAAAAATCTGGGTAATACTCACCTGCTGACTGGCGCCGCTCTTCCCATAATACTGACTATAGCGGTCTGCCAGTTCCGGGTCACGGATATTATCAATGCGCGATTGCGCATAGCGTAAAATCCAGTCACCACGGAAATAGTTATCCGGCCAGTAGAAACGCCGCCCTAAATGAAGAGAGGCACCGCGGTCATTTTGATCCCAGGGATAATAGCCGCCTCCACGACGGGTATCAAAGATAGAAAATCCGCCCAGAGTCGGCGTATCGAACAACCAGGGTTCCGTAAAACTAATTGAGATGGAACGATAGATGCTGCCAAACTGCCAGTCGAATACGAGGCGCTGTCCGCCGCCTCCGGATAAGGGATGTGCCAGCGAGAAATTATTAAATGTCAGACCAACGCTGCCAATCATGCCATCCCGCTGACTGTAACCTGCAGACATATTGGCCATATCGGTAGATTTCTCTTTTACGTCCAGCACAAGGTTTACATTTTTATCATCATTAGGCAGAAGTTTTACATCGG
Source organism: Calditrichaceae bacterium (assembly GCA_024763405.1). Classification (GTDB taxonomy): domain Bacteria; phylum Calditrichota; class Calditrichia; order Calditrichales; family Calditrichaceae; genus JANTFQ01. The sequence goes on along the minus strand of JANTFQ010000051.1, from coordinate 3,455 downwards.
GATTGGCATACGCAAAGTAATTCAAAATGGTAACATCACGGATGGAGCGTTCCAGCTTGCTGCTGTTGAAGACATCACCCGGATGGATTTTGAATTCCCGGCGAATGACCTTTTCTTCTGTTTTATCGTTACCATTAACAATAATTTCTTTTATATGAACAACGTGTCCTTCGAGAATTCGAAAATTAATATTCAATGTGTCGTTGTGCACCGGTGTTTCTTTGGGTTGAATATTGGCAAACAGGTAGCCCTGGTTGTAATACATTTTCTGGAGCCGGTCCCGAACACCTTCATCATATTTCTTTTGGTTGTACAAATCTCCTTTTTCAATATCCAGGTTTTCCTTCAGCATTTCATCACTAAAAAGCACATTGCCTTCAAAACTAATATCACCAAAATAATACTTATTCCCTTCGTTCAGCCAGATATCAATATACAAATCGGAACGATCTTCACTATAGGATAAGGAGTCGCGTAAAATTTCCGCATCGCGATATCCGTTTTCTTTAAGATAAAGAACAACCTTATCTTTGTCTTCTTCATATTTTTTGGGATCAAAATCCGCGCTGCGCCACCAACGGTCTTCTTTTATTTCTTCCATTGCATCGCGCAGATCATCCGCATCAATATTTTCATTTCCATGGAAGTTGATTTTTTCGACCTGTACCTCACTACCTTCATCAATCACAACGTTTAAATTAACATAGTTTTTACCGGCCTTCACCGTATCAATCGCAACCTCCGCCAGCAAATATCCCTCTGTGTGATATTTTTTAAGCAAAAACTTTTTCATTTTTGCCATACGGAAAGGGGTAATCACCATCCCGCGATAGGTATCCAGTTCGTCTTCCACTTCGTCTTTAGACAACGCGTCAAAGCCCTCAATTTTCACCTCCCGCAGCCGGGGATATTCCTTTACTTTGATAAACAGATCGAGCCCTTCCATGCTTTGGTTGGTAACATAAATCTGAATATCCGAAAAGATATTAAGAGACCATAAATTTCTAACGGCCTGTTGAATATCTTCTCCGCTCACATTGGCGCCTGAAATCAATCCGGAATTTAATCGAATCATCGCGGCGTCGGCGGTAATATTGCCATCGACTGTTATGGAATTCAGTTTTACTTTATGGGTCTGGGCCTGTACGGCAGCCATCGTAAAAAGTGTAATGAGAAAAACCCGAATTAACCTCTGCACTATTTCCTCCAAAAATTTAAAAAGTAAAGGATTGTCTTAATCTAATTTTAAAATCATTTAAATATTGTTTTTCATTTGTAAGTCTTTGGTAACGCATCAACTCCCGGTCAAACTCAAATTCTACCAAAACGTTCCGTAAAAACCGATATTCTATTCCAAAAGAGTGATTGATGTCCAATTGCGGTTCATTTTGATTATAAACCGAAACCAACTGGCCGGTATACGTCAAAAATAAATCTTTGGATAAATATTTTCCAATGGTTATATCCGAACTCTGCATTAAAAACAGATAAGATGAATTTGATGTAAACGGATTAAAAAATAAATTTTCATTCGAACTATACCCAAAACTGGAAAAGAACAAATTCTTGGCGATATTGGAATTTATACGCACCATGTCCACACCGAGGCCCTGCTCCAGCACCCGCTCAATGGGACGAAGCAAGGGTCGGATAAGATATCGTTCGGTTATGGAACCGCCGACGCTGGTTGCTTTTTCCTTCAAATTTCCCACCGAAAATCCCATATACGAAAGAACCTGCTCCTGATCTTCCCCTATTTGGGGATCGGCTGATTCCAGTTTAAAACGGAAATCTTCCAGACTCCCCTGATGCTTTTCCGCGTTTGTCTCTTTATCAACTGCGTACAGTTTTAAATAAATGGTTTTGGGAATCGCTCCGATACTGTCCCGAACAGTAGTCCAGGCTCTTCCCGAAATAAGCGGATAAGGATCCCAATCGGTAAATTCAACCGAAAAGAAATCGACTTTAAAGTTTTGATCCAGGTATTCGAGGCGCCCCCGGCTGGAATTTAATTTGCCAACCGGTTTAAAGGTTCCATTGCTGATAATGCCTTTAAAGTAGAGTCCCGGACTGGATTCGTCCATATACAATTCCGTATTTACATTATCAATATAAGCGGGTATTTCTTTATGATAAACCACATCCTTACCCGATTTCAGCATTACATCCCAATCCATATTGGAAAGAAATTCGACAGCAGTGGATTTTTTTCGACTTCTTTTTTCCGGGGCAATAAAAGGATAGGTTGCTCTGGCATTATAAAGACGCAGCGTTCCATAGGCCACCGGATGTTTAACCGGACCCGCAAAATAGAAATCTTCGTCTTTACTTTTCCCTGTTAAATATAGGAATCCGCTATCTTCTGGTTTCATCAGGCCTGGAATGTTAAGTTCCACACCACCTTTTTCAGTTTTGATATCGATGACGCCGAAATCCAAATCGATGCCTTTAAAATACCAGGGTTTTAGTTTGCGGCCCGAAGAGGTGGTTATATTGCGAACCGTGTTAAAGGTTACAGTTCTGTCATCCACCGAAGCTTTTAAATTGACAAAATTAACCTGATTAGTACCCTTTTTCAGTTCAATCGTACCATGGATATTCTGAACATGCGGTGCCACGGAAGCCATCCAAAGTTCACCACGGTCGATATTGCAAGTACTGCTTTTAATCCGGATTTTACCGCGGGTTCCACCGAGTTCTGCTCTAATATCGGCAAGCGAGGTGCCGCCTTCAAAGAAATCAACCCAGGTGGGAAGGAAAGCCAGAGCATCCCCTTTAAAATGAAGCTTCACGTCCAGAGAATCATCTTTTTTCATCGGGACATTACCCTGAGCTTCGAGGCTAAAATCCCCTTCACGGGCAAGAACCAGATTACTAAAAACGATACGGTGCCCTTCCGGTTTCATAAAATAATTTGGTCCGCTCAGAGCATCGGTAAACTGAAAATCCAGATGATCGAAAGGCGTGTTATACAAACGCCCGTTTTGTATTAAACCGCTGCAAGCGATTTTTGGATTGGTGTAGGATCCGCCAAGGCTTAATGCATATGAGGCCAGCCCGTTTAAAAAATGGCTTTCGGGATCAATCGCATTGAAAACCTTTTCAATATCTACATCAGAACCGGTAAAATTACCGCTCAGCATCTTATCGCTCAGGGAAACTGAAAAATTACCTTCTGAAATCGGTACATTGTTTAAAGATATTTTAAGTGAATCCACGGACAAGCGTTCTTTGTTTGCGTCCAGCACAATATCAGCCCGGTAATATCCGATTTTATTGAACACAAAACGGTCTGCACTGAGCTGTGCTTTTAAATGCGGTTGCTGCATCGTTCCGTTAATGGAAACCTGTCCTGTTATACGGTTTTGCAGTAGATAATCATCTGCGGCAAGCGTATCGGTTAATGCGGATGTTAAACAAAAATCAGAGAAATTCGCCACACCAGATAAAAGTCC
>JANTFQ010000050.1 GCA_024763405.1 Calditrichaceae bacterium | reverse complement strand
AAGCTTATTTAATAAAACTGCAATGGAAGTATCGTTTGTTACTTTGTTGAAATGAATAAAAAAAGTAATCGCTTTCGGTTAAAGAAAGTCTGAGGAAATGAATAAAAGTAAATATCATAATCAGAACCCGGAAATAATAATTTATACCGCACCGGATGGCTCTACAAAGCTTCAGGTGCAGTTGAAAGATGAAACGGTTTGGCTTACACAAGAACAAATAGCGACGCTTTATGGGAAGGCAAAGTCAACCATTAATGAGCATATTAAAAATATATATGCCGAAGAAGAGCTGGAAGAGAGTCAAACCTTAAAGAAATTCGGAATTTCCGAATTTCAGCAAAAAGTGCCAAATTATTATAATCTCAATGTCATTATCGCGGTCGGATACCGGGTAAAATCCAAACAGGGAACGAAGTTTCGCCAGTGGGCAACTAAAAGAATTCATGAGTACATCGTAAAAGGTTTTACGATGGATGACGATCGCCTGAAACAGGAGGGTGCGCGATCACGATATTTTGAGGAGCTTCTTCAAAGAATCCGTGATATCAGAAGCAGCGAGCGAAATTTTTATCAAAAAATTACAGATATTTATGCAACCAGCATTGATTACAAATATGATGATAAATTAACGAAAGAATTTTTCGCCACGGTCCAAAATAAAATACATTTTGCGATTCACGGCAAAACGGCAGCAGAAATGATAAATGAAAGGGTTGATGCCACAAAACCGTTTCTCGGTCTTACAAATTTTAAGGGCAAATATATAACGACCCGTGATACAGAGATTGCAAAAAATTATCTTTCTGAAGATGAGCTGAAACAGTTAAATTTAATCGTGTCAATGTATCTTGATTTTGCCGAACTACAGGCTGCGAATGGCCGGTTAATGAAAATGCAGGATTGGATACAAAAATTAGATGCGTTTTTGAAAATAAGTGAAAAAGAACTTTTAGTGAATGCTGGTAAAGTAAGCCACGAAGAAGCGATACAAAAAGCAAGAAGTGAATACACAAAATATAGAAAAGCGGAAGATAAAAAATACATATCTGATTTTGACCGGGAAATAAAAAAGCTTTTGAAAAACAAGGAAAATAATTCTACAAAGAACTCTTCTTAGAATCAGAGAAAATAATTTTTCATTTTATCTCAGATAAGCGCGTTACTCAATGATGCAAAAACAAATATTAAAAATAACACAATTGATTTTAATTCCGTTCGGACTGCTTTACGGTATAATTCTGCAAATCCGTAACTGGTTGTACGACTGGGGAATTTTTAAAAGCGCATCCTTTGATGTGCCCATTATTTCGGTGGGAAACATAACCGTCGGCGGCACCGGCAAGACGCCGTTTGTCCTGTTTTTAGCAAAAAACCTGGCGGATAAATATCAAAAAATTGCCATCGTTAGCAGGGGGTACGGACGCAAGAGCAGCGGCCTGCAAATCGTTTCCGCTAAAAACCAAATATTTATGGATGCCCTGCAGGCAGGGGACGAGCCGTTCCAGATTGCCAGGGCCTTACCGGAAAGCTATGTCATCGTTTCCGAAAAACGGGCCGAGGGTGTTCGACTGGCAATTGAAAAATTTCAGGCCGACCTGATTATTCTGGACGATGCCTTCCAGCACCGGGCGGTTAAACGGGACCTGGATATTCTGTTAGTGAATGCCAGAGAGCCCTGGCGAAACAATTTTCCCATTCCCGCCGGAAGCCTGCGTGAGTTCAAATACAATTACAAAAGAGCGCAGATCATTGTTTTTACAAATACGGATTCGAATACGAAGCTGCTGTTTGAGCCGGAGAAACAACCCTTTTTTAAAAGCAGTCCGCGATTAAAGGAAGTATTGGATTTGGAAAACAGGGTAGTTGGAACAGTGTCCGATTTTCAATCTAAAAAAGTATTGGCCTTTGCCGGTATTGCCCATCCGCAAAATTTTGAAAAGGCTTTAACAGATGCAGGAGTGCGGGTGCTGTGCTTCTCAGGATTTAGCGATCATTACGAATTTACAGAGAAGAATTTACAAAAACTATTTATGGATGCACAAAAATACGAATGTGAACTGCTTCTCTGTACCGAAAAAGATTTGGGTAAAATTCAGACATTAAAACTGTATGAATTCCCGCTGCCTGTATTGGCGGTGCGGATGAGTCTTTCGTTTGATGATGAAGAAAAACTAATTAGAACAGTGAACGAGCAAGTGAACTATACTAATTAGTGTCTGTCTTTAAAGTAGTCTAAAACCTCACCCTCCGAAGTATCGGGGCAGGCCAGCCTCTCCTGAAAGGAGAGGGAGAAAAGAAAGTTCCCCTTCGCCTTGTAGAAAAAGGGGTTTGGGGATGAGGTATTTATAACGACAGAACCTCTCATAAGAATTCTCATTATTCTCAAACTTATAGACAAACACTAATTAACTCTATCATTTACTCAGTTTGCTTCTCACAACGATAGCCCAATACGTCATTCCGAATAGCGATTTATTGCGGTGCGAAATCTTTCTTGCTGAACAAAGGACATAATCATATTTTTTTTCACATCTGTCCTAAATAAGGAACACAAACTGTTTACTAATTCAATCATAGCGTGTCCCTCCTATTAAGGGGGGATTAAGGGGGGTATTTTTTCAATTGGCAAATTATTGAATAATACAGATTTTACAACCCCCTTGCCCCCTTTTCTAAGGGGGGGATTAGGCTCAACCATTTATCCACAATATGGTGTCCTGATTATTTAGGACAGCGGTGATTTTTTTTAATCTAAATAGATTCTCTGTGTTGACAACCCAAATTTATTGCCGTATATTCAACGACTCAATTATGAATCGCGGGGTGGAGCAGTCTGGTAGCTCGTTGGGCTCATAACCCAAAGGTCGTAGGTTCAAATCCTGCCCCCGCTACTATGACAGGCTAGTTTACTAGCCTGTTTTTAATTGGCGGCGTAGCTCAGCTGGTTAGAGCATCGGAATCATAATCCGAGTGTCCGGGGTTCGAATCCCTGCGCCGCTACACTTCTTCTTTCAATCTTTTCGAGGTAACCAGTGCAGGAACGGTTACACGCTTTTATTTTAGCCCATCAACTTATTTCCCCAAACGATCACATTTTCGCTGCTGTATCCGGCGGCATTGATTCGATGGTTATGCTGGATCTGCTGCGCCGGCTTTCAGAAAAAATCCCCTTTAGATTACATATTGTCCATATTAATCACGGCGTCCGCGGCGAGGAAAGCGATGCGGATGAAGCGCTGGTCGGGGAACAGGCGGGACGCTTTAATTTACCGGTTGAACTAAAAGTGCTGAGCGATTTGGACTCCAATTCTTCTGAGGATGAAATGCGTAACGCCCGTTATGCCGCCTTTGAAGACATTCTGTTGCGCAATCCCGCTGCAAAAATTGCCACTGCCCATCATCTTAACGATCAACTGGAAACATTTTTAATGCGTCTGGCCAAAGGGGCCGGTTTAAAAGGTTTAAGCGCTATTCCGGTAAAACGGGAGCGCTTTATTCGTCCGCTGCTTGCATTCCGGCGCAAAGAAATCGAAGCATACGCAGCGCAAAATCATATTCCGTTTCGGGAAGATCATACCAATGCCGATGTCTCGAAGCTGCGCAATCATATCCGGCACACACTTGTCCCGGCGTTTAACAATGTGTTTGGCGATTCTTTTTTTAACGGTTTCAATAAAAGCCTTGAAGAAATTCAAAAACATCAACTGTTCTTTACAGAAGGCAATAAACCTGTTTTTGAGGATCTGGTAAAGTTAAACAAAAAAGACGTCCGGCTTAAGGCGTCCGATTATTCCGGGTTCCCGGCTCTGCGCAGGCGTGCCGTTTTTCAGTATTGTATTTCGCACATGAATCCATTAACTTCACACGTTTCGGACAATTTATGGCAGGCGTTTGACCGGTTTGTCAATCAGGCTTCAACCGGTGGCCGATTTCAGGCGGGCGCTGATTTGTTCGTTCTAAAAAATAGGGAGTACCTTCTCTTTTACAGGGAAAAGACTGCTTCCATTCAGCCGGTGGAACTTTTTGTGAATATGCCGGTTCGTTGGGGAGAGTATGAAATTTGCCTGCAGCGGGAAAAGGGAAATAAAATTATACTAAATAATGACCGCGATCAGGAATTTTTTTGCGCGGATCAAGTTCTATTTCCTCTGACTGTGCGTTCCTGGCAGGAGGGGGATTTCTTTTATCCTCTTGGGATGAAGGGGAAGAAGAAACTCAGCGATTTTTTTGTAGATCAAAAAATGGAAGTGCGTGGGAAAAATAAAATTCCGCTTGTCTGTTCCGGCGCGGATATCCTTTGGGTGGCCGGAATGCGGTTGGATAATCGCTTTAGAGTAAATGAAAAGTGTAAAAAAATATACCATATCAAAATTGAAAATAAAGGCAGTGATGTATGAATTGTGGCTTTGACCAAACAGAAATAGTTCCGGATAATTATAAAATACTTATTTCAGAAGAAGATATTCAAAAGCGTCTCGAAGAGCTGGGCGCGCAGATTACAAAAGATTTTGCCGGGGAAAGGCCCATTCTGATAGGTATACTTAATGGCGGATTTATCTTTTTAGCGGACCTGATTCGTTTTATTAATACCGATATGGAAATGGATTTTCTACGCATTTCAAGTTATGGCAACGCACGTGAATCCAGCGGTCATATCAAAATTTTAAAACCGCTCAGTGCGGATATCAAGGGCCGGCCGGTAATTGTGGTCGAAGATATTGTGGATTCGGGTTTGTCCTTAAAATTTTTAGAAAATATGCTTAGTGCATTCGATCCCAGTGAATTAAAATTTGCTTCGCTGCTTCATAAACCGTCCAAAAACGTAACCGATCTTAAAATTGATTATGTCGGTTTTGAGATTGAAGATAAGTTTGTGGTTGGGTATGGATTGGATGACGGGCAGATAAAGCGTAATTTGCGCTCTATATATTTTATCGATTAAGAAAGGTTCAGTACGAATGGATAAACAGAAAAAAGATCAAAATAAAGACGATAAGAATTTATTTAATCGCAATAAAAAGGATGATGACTTCCAGTGGAAAAAAGCTTCTAAAACCGGCATTATCTGGATTGGCGTCCTGTTGGCGGCTGTCATTTTCAGCTCAATGTTTTCTTCCGGAAGTTCCAAAGAAGCGGATATTAATTATGCCGCTTATAAACAGCTTCTAAAGGAGGATATGATTGAGAGTGGCGAAGTAACCCTGGGCGAAAACGTTTTTAAAGGAAAATTACGCGATGGAAATAATTCGCTGGGATTGCAGCCTTCCAGTCAGTTCCGTACCAATCTGCCCTATTTGGATGATTCGGTTGTAAAGGAATGGGAAGACCTGAATATTACGATTCGTTTTATCGAGCCATCCAACGAGTGGAGCCTGATGCTGATCAATATGCTGCCCTGGATATTAATCCTCGGCGTCTACATCTTTTTTATCCGCCGGATGCAGGGCGGAGCCGGTGGCGGCGGCGGTTCGCGCGGTTTATTTAGTTTTGGTAAAAGTAAAGCCAAGATGATGACCGAAGATAAGAAGAAGGCGACTTTTGATGATGTAGCCGGCGCAGATGAGGCTAAAATGGAGCTGCAGGAAATTATCGAATTTTTAAAAGAACCGGGCAAGTTTACCCGTTTGGGAGGAAAAATTCCTAAAGGCGCGCTGCTGGTAGGCCCTCCAGGAACCGGGAAAACCTTATTGGCTAAAGCCGTTGCCGGTGAAGCAGGCGTTCCGTTTTTCAGTATGAGCGGCGCGGATTTTGTGGAGATGTTTGTGGGCGTCGGCGCCAGCCGCGTACGTGATTTGTTTGAAGTCGGCCGTAAACACGCGCCCTGTATTCTGTTTATTGACGAAATGGATGCGGTGGGTCGCCACCGCGGCGCCGGATTGGGCGGCGGTCACGACGAGCGTGAACAAACCCTGAATCAGCTTCTGGTTGAAATGGACGGATTTGATTCTAAAGAAGGCGTTATTTTGCTGGCGGCAACCAACCGTCCCGATGTTTTGGATTCGGCGCTCCTTCGGCCCGGTCGTTTTGACCGGCAGATTGTGGTCGACCGTCCCGATGTGCGGGGTCGGGAAGGTGTCTTTAAAGTACACGTGAAACAGGTGCCGCTCGATAAATCGGTTGATCTCGAAGCGCTGGCCAAAGGTACGCCCGGTCTGTCCGGAGCGGATATCGCCAACCTTGTAAATGAAGCCGCGCTGCTGGCCGCCCGTAAAAACAGAGATATTGTAATGATGGCTGATTTTGAAGACGCCAAAGATAAAATTATGATGGGTATCGAACGTAAATCGATGCTGATTACAGAAGATGAAAAGAAAACCACTGCTTATCATGAATCAGGACATGTACTGGTTGGAAAATTGATTCCCGGAACCGATCCGGTTCACAAGGTGACGATTATCCCGCGCGGCCGGGCTTTGGGTGTGACCTCGTATTTGCCCATTGACGATCGGCATACCCATTCAAAAGATTATCTTGAGGGAATGCTGGCCAAGCTTCTCGGCGGCCGGGCGGCCGAAAAAATTGTCTTTGATCAGGTAAATACCGGCGCCGGCAGTGATATTGAACGCGCCACTTCCATCGCCCGTAAAATGGTTTGTGAATGGGGAATGAGTGAAAAATTAGGACCCATTACCTTCGGCCAGAAAGACCAGGAAATTTTTCTTGGCCGGGAGATTTCACAACATCGGGATTATAGTGAAAAAGTAGCGGTGGAAATTGATTCCGAGGTGCGGACGATTGTGACAACCGCGCAGAAAAAAGCGGAAAAAATTATTGAAGACAATATTGATTTGCTTCATAATCTGGCCAAAGCCTTGCTTGAACATGAAATTTTAGACGGTGAACAAATCGACCGGGTTGTAAATGGTGAAGTCATAAATACCATCGCCTTTACGTCGAATGGGGATGAAGCTCCTAAAACGAAAAAGAAAGCAGCGAAGAAGAAACCGGTAAAGTCAGCTGAAGAGGAAAAGCCAAAGACGGAAGCTAAACCGAAAAGAACGGAAAAACCGGTAAGACCTAAAAAGGCGGATACAAAAAAATAGTTTTTTTGATTTGTCGAGTGTCATTCCTGCCCGCCAATAGGTGGACAGGCGAAAGTTGAGCTTGCGGGGCGGGAATCCATACCTGTTGTTCAATATGGATTCCCAATCAAGTTGAGAATGAAATTTAGGCTGTATGCTTGCTTTCGCAAAACCTCTTCAGCGTGAAGTTAGAAGCAGCGAATTTCATCAGTAGGGGCTTTAGTCCATTTTTTTTGCGGATTCAAAATTGATTCATACGATCTGTCCTGTATATAAAAAAGTAGTTACAGGTAAAAACAATTGATTACAGTTTTACTGTTAGAATCTGGAATTTAGAATGGAACACATTATCAGTTTTCTCTCCGGAGGCGTACCGGGGGGTATCCTTGTTTTGCTGCTTCTTCTGTTGATTGTCAATCTGGCATTTTCCTTTTTAAAATCATCCAAATTGTTCAGTAAGGAGCAGAGTAAAAAAAACAGACGCACTTATTCGTTTGCTTTGCTTCTGGTTTATATTGGTATTTGGCTTGCTACCCAGCCGCCGAAGCCGCAAATCCGAGTAGTTGTGATGCCGGCGATTTCTTCCGATTCTTCTTTTCAGGCGGAAGCACAGGCCTTTGAATTGGCGGAATTGTTCCGATATTCTGCCCCTGAAATGCTAAAACCAAAATACCTGCTGCACCGCTGGACCTGGTTGTATGAAACTATTAATGCCGATTCGGTTGATTTTTTTGCCCAATGGCTGCTTACGGCGCAGGCCCTGCATCCCGGAATTTTAATTCAGCCCTATCTCCAGAAGGGCAGTGTTTCCTGCTCGGTAGTTTCGGGTGGGGATAGTTTGTATTTCAGCGCTTCCACTCCACAAAATCTGTTGATTAAAATAAAAAAGAATACCGGGCTGTTTAAAAAAAACAGCGTTGTCCCGAACGTCCATCTCCAATACCTGCCGCTTCGTCTATTAATGCTTCAGAAAAAATATGATACCGTTATCGCGTCTGCTGCTGCGGATACGAGTTTTGAAATAATGCAGCTGATTGCAGAAGCCTATGTGCACAAAGGGCTACTAAGGCCAATTGATCGCGAAAAAGCAAAGTATATGAAAATCGAAAATCCCGATTTTCAGCAAGCAAGAAAATACTATTCAAAAATCATCCGGGCCGGAACGGACACTCCGGAAACCGCTTATTGGTTGGGACGGATGGCTATCTATGATCAAACCTACACGCAGGCGGAAGTTTTTCTGAAAAAAGCATTTGTGGAAGACCCATCAAATGCTCGGATTCTTTTACAACTCAGTTATCTGCATCCCGATCGGTTAAAAGAATTCGGCTACAAAAGCCGTATCGATATTCTGAAAAGAGCGGTGGCTCTCGATCCCGGATTCAGGGAGGGTGTTTTCCAGCTGGCACAGGAGTATTATAGTTCTGGTACTGGAACATCTGCCGGAACAGGGACAAACCGGGCCCGGCAGACCATCGAAACGTTTTTGAAAATAAGCCGGGATGATCTGAATATTTTAAGTCTTCTCGCCTCCATCGAATTAAAACTTGGTTATTATGACAAGGCCTTTCATTTGTATTCTAAAATCGCTGTCCGTACACCGCATAATTCCAACGCCTGGTATAATCTCGGTGTTGTGTATTTTATGAAAAAAGAATATCAAAAAGCCCTGCATAATTTTCTTAAAGCAATTGCAATCGATCAAAACAGGGATGCCTATTTATATGCCGGCATTACGTACCGTATGCTTGGGGATAATAAACGGGCGCTGCATTATTACCGGGAACGCATCCGGCGTAAAAGCGGTGACGACGACAAATGGGCCAAGGAAGCAATGAGAGGCATCCGAAAAATTTTAAGTGATACCACAAAAAAAAATGAAAATTAGAGCTGTTTTTCTTTCATCCAAAAAACGTATTTCTGAACTGAATCGAATGTATCGGACACAGCTCCCGGATTCTGCCTTACATCAATTTGTGTATTTTGTCTCCGGGTTGTCCACCAGCGAACGGCAGATGCTGCAAAGATATCCCGGTTTCACCCTTTTTCCCGTAAATGTTTCGGGTAGTTTTTTTCTGTTTTTAGAACCTGGCCAGGACTGGCCTGCGGAGATAGTAACGCTCTATCCGCAAATTACATCCTTTTCTGAAAAATCACTACCAGTCTGGAAAATTCGTGACATGGAACTGAATTTTAACGGACTTCCGCTTATAATGGGCATTTTAAATATCACGCCGGATTCCTTCTCCGACGGCGGCCGGTTCACTGAAAAAAACCGCGCCGTGGAACATGCCCTGATGATGGTGGAAGAAGGCGCCCGGATTATTGACGTGGGCGGGGAATCCACCCGACCCGGCGCAGACCCGGTTTCTCCTGAAGAAGAATTAAATCGTGTGGTTCCGGTTATTGAAGAAATCCGCGGACATAGCGATGTATTAATTTCTGTAGATACCTATCGAAGTGGAACCGCCCGTGCTGCACTGGAAGCCGGAGCCGATATTATTAACGATATCAGCGGTGCACAGTTTGATGTGCAAATGGCCGAAACGGTCAGATCTTATGATTGTCCTATCATTGTCATGCATATCAAAGGCACGCCAAAAAACATGCAGAAAAATCCATTTTACACGGATGTTATGGCGGAAATTTACGCTTATTTTGAGGATCGTATCGCCTTTTTGGACAAACAAAAAATATCGAAAATAATTTTGGATCCGGGAATCGGATTCGGTAAACGCACCGAAGATAACCTGCATATATTACGGGATTTAAGAGACTTTACATTTCTACCGTATCCGCTATTGATTGGATTATCCAGAAAATCATTTATCGGTAATACGTTAGACCGCCCCGTCGATGAGCGGAATCCGGGTACTCTTGCCGGACATTTATCGGCTGGAATAAACGGCGCCTCTATCCTGCGGGTGCACGACGTAAAAGAGACGGTCGATGCGCTGCGGATGTACGATGCCATCCAAAACCTGTGGAATTAAAGTGACCGTGGTCATTGTCTAAAACCTCGGGAAATGTTAATAGTTTATGCCCTGCGTAATTTGATGAAGAAAATTGAAATGAAAATAACAATTTTCAGTATTTAGAATTGTATTTTACAAAGGTTTAACCTATATTTGCAGAAATACGGACAGATATAATTTATATAGCAGGATAGCTCATACAACCCGATTTGAACAGAAAATCGTCGCAATCAATTTTATGCTAAAGATTTGAATGTTTCATCCGACTAAAACTAAGAATAAATGCTCTTTAAAATTGGATTTATACCCGTTACCCTGATCGATGTGATCGACATCGCGATTGTTACCACACTCTTTTATGAGCTGTATCAGTTCCTGAAAGGGAGTGTTGCAATCCGCATGTTTATCGGTTTGCTGGTAATACTACTGATTTCTATCCTTGGTGAATTGCTGGATATGAGCGCCTTAACCTGGATAATGTCCGGACTAAAAACGGTCTGGGTCCTGGGTTTTGTTATCGTATTTCAGCCGGAATTGCGCAGGCTCCTTATCTATCTCGGGCAAAGCCGTCTCATCCGCACGTTCGTCCATGTGGGCGATTTGGAATTTGTGGATCATATTATTGACGCGGCGCAGGAACTTTCACGGAAGAATTTTGGCGCTTTAATCGTTATTATTAGGGATATGAATATAAAATCAGTTTCCGAAACGGGTATTGTCCTGCAGGCACAGCTTTCCAAGCAGCTTATCAGCTCGGTGTTTAATCCCCGTTCTCCTTTGCACGACGGGGCGTTGCTGATTCGGAATGAAGTGGCGGTAGCGGCCAAATGTTTATTGCCGCTTTCGCAAAAACCGGATTTAGACCCGGCGCTGGGAACACGGCACCGCGCGGCTTTGGGGTTATCGGAACAATCCGATGCCTTTGTGATGGTGGTTTCGGAAGAAACCGGGATGATTTCCTACGCAGAAAATGGGAAGCTGGTGCGCGGATTGACCGAAAGTATGCTGCGAAAGAAATTAGATGAAATTTTTTCTCCAAAACCGGGCATTGTTAAAAAAGGAATAACCGGCTGGAGCTCAGAATAGAAAAA